>NZ_CACSIH010000203.1:123-170801 GCF_902705805.1 Alteromonas alvinellae
AACTCTCGCTGAGTGGGTAATTATCTATGCGGACTGGTATTAATCGTTTACGGTTTGCTTTAATTGAAAAAGCATTGTGTACAGCTAACCTCTTGTCTTTAAGTCATAAAGCCCTATAACTTTACTACATGTTAATTGCTAAAGTTACTTTGCTTATTTCTTTTTAATCGCTTTTGTCATTTAAAAGTAATGGTATGAATAGCGATTATAATTGAATTAAAAAGGCGCTAAATTTAAAAAGTGAGCTCGTGAAGTTATACTGTTGATGATTTATTAAACACACCTTGCGTCAAGTGCGTACAAGACCGTTTACTCCCATTGCGCAAGCTAACTTAGAGGAAGAGACTGTGTTACAAGACTATCGCAATCACGTTGAAGAACGTGCCGCTCAAAATATCCCACCTAAACCGCTTAACGCTGAACAGGTAGCTGGCCTGGTTGATTTATTGAAGAACCCGCCAGCAGGCGAAGGGGACTTTCTTTTAGAACTGCTGGCAGAACGTGTACCGCCTGGGGTTGATGAGGCAGCTTACGTTAAAGCTGGGTTTTTAAGTGCAATCGCAAAAGGTGAAGATAGTTGTGAGCTTATCTCTAAAGAGAAAGCCATTGAACTGCTAGGAAATATGCATGGTGGCTACAACATTGCCACTTTAGTAGAGCTACTTGATGATAACGCGCTTGCGCCGTTGGCTGCGAAAGAGCTGAAACATACCCTTTTAATGTTTGATGCTTATCACGATGTGGAAGAAAAGCACAAAGCGGGTAACGAGCATGCCACTGACATCATTAAATCTTGGGCTGAAGGTGAGTGGTTCACGTCGCGCAAATTAATGGACGATAAAATCACTTACACCGTGTTTAAAGTAACAGGTGAAACGAATACTGATGATTTGTCGCCAGCCCCTGACGCATGGTCTCGCCCAGATATTCCATTGCACGCTCTTGCAGCTTACAAAATGCCCCGCGAAGGTTTAGAGCCAGAAGAACCTGGTGTTAAAGGCCCAATGGCGCAAATAGAAGAAGTTAAAAGTAAGGGCTATCCCGTGGCTTTTGTTGGTGATGTAGTTGGAACAGGCTCGTCACGCAAGTCGGCAACTAACTCTGTGCTGTGGTTCTTTGGTGAAGACTTACCGGGTGTACCCAATAAACGAGGCGGTGGTGTGTGCATTGGTTCAAAAGTTGCGCCTATCTTCTTTAACACTATGGAAGATGCCGGTGCATTGGTGTTTGAAGCCGATGTGGAAAAAATGAACATGGGTGATGTGATAGACATCTATCCGTTTGAAGGAAAAATCACCAACCATGAAACCGGTGAACTTCTTGCAGAATACAGCTATAAGTCGAAGGTGATCCTGGATGAAGTGCGCGCAGGTGGGCGTATTAACCTGATTATTGGTCGTGGCCTTACCGAGAAGGCGCGTGAGACACTAGGTTTAGGCCCGACGGACTTATTCCGTACGCCTGAACAGCCAAAAGACAGTGGAGCGGGTTTCTCGCTAGCGCAGAAAATGGTGGGTAAGGCGTGCGGTGTTGACGGTATTCGCCCAGGCACCTACTGCGAACCTAAAATGACGACCGTAGGCTCGCAAGATACCACAGGGCCAATGACCCGCGATGAGCTTAAAGACTTAGCTTGCCTTGGCTTTACGGCCGATTTGACCATGCAGTCATTCTGTCACACCGCCGCTTACCCCAAGCCGGTGGACATAGAAACGCAGCACACGCTACCTGATTTTATAATGAACCGCGGTGGCGTATCGCTTCGTCCTGGTGACGGTATTATACACAGCTGGTTAAACCGCATGCTGCTGCCTGACACAGTAGGTACGGGTGGTGACTCGCATACTCGTTTCCCCTTAGGTATTTCTTTCCCTGCAGGTTCTGGGCTGGTCGCGTTCGCTGCGGCTACTGGCGTTATGCCGCTAGATATGCCCGAGTCGGTATTGGTGCGATTTAAGGGGGAAATGCAGCCGGGCATTACGTTACGCGACCTAGTACACGCCATTCCGCTGTACGCCATTAAACAAGGCCTATTAACGGTCGAGAAAAAAGGCAAGATCAATGCCTTCTCTGGCCGTATTTTAGAAATCGAAGGACTAGAGAACTTAACCGTAGAACAGGCGTTCGAGCTTTCTGACGCATCGGCGGAGCGTTCAGCAGCCGGTTGTACTATCAACTTATCTGAAGCGTCGATTGCTGAATACCTGCGTTCAAACATTACCATGCTTCGCTGGATGATTAACGAAGGTTATGGCGACCCACGTACCTTAGAGCGTCGCGCGCAGAAAATGGAAGAATGGTTAGCTAACCCGGAATTAATGCGAGCAGACGCAGACGCTGAGTATGCAGAGGTAATCGAAATTGACCTTAACGATATTAAAGAGCCAATTGTGTGCTGCCCTAATGATCCTGACGATGCGAAAACCTTATCTGACGTTGCAGGCGATAAGGTAGACGAGGTATTTATTGGTTCATGTATGACAAACATTGGTCACTTCCGGGCAGCCGGTAAGCTACTTGAGCAGTACAACAAAACACTGCCCACTCGTTTATGGATGTCACCACCGACCAAGATGGACAAAGCCCAGTTAATGGAAGAGGGCTACTACAACATTTATGGTCGTGTAGGCGTGCGTACAGAAATGCCGGGCTGCTCACTATGTATGGGTAACCAAGCAAGGGTGGATGCGGGAACAACCGTACTTTCCACGTCTACTCGAAACTTCCCTAACCGCTTGGGCGATGGGGCGAATGTTTATTTGACCTCAGCAGAGCTTGCTGCGGTGGGTGCCATTGTTGGGCGCATTCCAACTGCCGAAGAATACATGGAATACGCCAGCAAAATTAACGCAATGTCGGGTGAAGTATTCCGCTACTTAAACTTCGACAAAATGCCCAGCTTTAAAAAGGCTGAGGAAGAAGCAAAAGCGCGCATTATTCCAACATTGAATGTTGCTTAAAATAGTGTATAAACTACAAAGCCGGTGACCGTTAGGGTGACCGGCTTTTTTATGGCGAAAAGGAATGTCTAATGGGAAAATCTTTCTTTATTGTTGCTGCACTTGTATTAACCTTAGGGTGTGCAAAAGCGCAGGTTGACCCTGTATCGTCGCTGAATTCAGTGGACTTTGAATCCATTACACTTGAGATTGGCGGCAAGCACTATGAAGTTGAGTATGCCAAAACCTTTGAACAACGCGCACAGGGTCTTATGTTTCGCAAAGCCTTGTGTGAAGACTGCGGTATGTTTTTTAAGTTTTCTAGCCCAAAGTTTGCGGGCATGTGGATGAAAAATACCTTTGTTCCTCTAGACGTAGCATTTATCGACAGAAAAGGCGTAATAACGGATATAAAACCTCTCACTCCGCATAGTTTGGAGTCGGTCGGATCATCGAAAGAGGTACTTTACGCGTTGGAAATGAACCAAGGGTGGTTTGCCGAGAATAATATTAAAGTAGGCGACCAAATAACGATTGATTAACCGCGCAAAAGGCGCGGTTGCTGCTAGCGAAATGCTAGTTTTATTCTGGAGTTAAATATAGTGACAAATGCCTTATCGATAGCTAAGTTCGGTGGAACTAGCGTTGCGAATTACGAAGTAATGCAAAACTGCGCCCGAATTGTTGCCGGTAATGATAAAACGCGCATTGTGGTAGTGAGCGCTGCTGCAGGTGTAACCAATCACCTGGTAAGCTTAGCGCACACACCTATGACGCAACAGCAAATTGAAGAGACCTGTCAGGCCATTATCAATATTGAGCTTGCCATTCTTAACAAGTTGAAAGATAAAGACGCGGTTGAGCCAAAACTCAACGACTTGTTAGATGAAATGCGAAGCTTAGCGTTTCACGAAGAAATCCTTCACCGTGATGATTTAAAAGATCAGCTGCTTTCAATGGGTGAGCGGATGTCATCGCTGATGTTCTCTTCCGTGCTTGCAGAGCAGGGCGTAAAAACCATGAACTTTGACGTACGTAAGGTGTTACGTACGGACAGTGAGTTTGGAGAAGGTGCGCCGCAAATCGAAGAAATCGAAAAGCTGTCTAAACAATTGCTGGCACCTGAAATTAAAGACGCGATAGTGGTTACTCAAGGCTTTGTTGGTGCTGACGAGGAAGGCCGAACTACAACGCTAGGTCGTGGTGGTTCTGATTTTACGGCGGCGCTACTTGCTGAAGCGCTTGATGCTGAATCGTGTGAGATTTGGACTGACGTAACAGGGGTGTACACAACTGACCCGCGCATCACGCCAGCTGCTCATCCGTTACCTGAACTCAGCTTTGAAGAAGCGGCGGAAATGGCCACCTTTGGTGCCAAGGTACTACATCCTGCCACTATGGAGCCTGCACTTCGCAAGGACATTAAGGTGTTTGTAGGCTCTAGTAAGGAGCCAGAAAAGGGCGGTACATGGATTGTGCGTGATTGTGAGCACGAACCACCGTATCGAGCTATTACTCGCCGTAAAGAGCAGGTAATGGTGACAGTGAAAACTCCGAAGATGATGTATGCGCAAGGCTTCCTACAGCAGGTATTTGCCATCATCGCTAAGCACAAGCTAAGTGTTGATTTGGTTACCACATCAGAAATCTCGGTATCTTTTACCCTTGATAACCCTGCAAACTCTGTGGCTCAGCGACTAAACAAAGAAACCATTGCTGAACTTGAAACTATCTGTGATGTGAAAGTAGAAAAAGGTTACGACCTTGTCACCGTTGTAGGTAACAACATGCAAACCGCTGTAGGTGTTTCTAGCAAGATTTTAGCTGCGGTTTCAGATTTCAACCTTCGCATGATTTGCTTTGGCGCCAACCCTCACAACCTATCGTTCTTGGTCAACGAAACCGACAGTGACGATGTGGTTCGCAAGCTTCATACGGCATTGTTTGAGTAATCAAATATCAGACTAAAAAAAACGGCCGATATTGAATCGGCCGTTTTTGTTTTCTTTAACGTGTGAGGATCACACTTTAAACTGTCTAATAGACTGCTGTAGCTCTTCAGCAAGGCGAGCCACTTCATGGCTTGATTCAGACGTCTGCTGTGCACCAACGGTTGTCTCTTCAGCAATACTCACAATAGTTTCAAGCTTTTCGCTGATCTCTTGTGATACCGTATTCTGTTCACGAGCTGACTGTTCAATTTGAGAGCTCACGTCATGGGCTTTGTGAACCGCATCGGTAATGATATCCAACGCTTGTGTGGCTTTTTCTGTTTGCGCAACACATGCGGCGGTTTGATCTTTACCTTGATTCATCACCGACACCGCTTTTTCCGCGCCTGCTTGAAGCACTTCAATCATGGCATTAATTTCTTGTGTCGATTCTTGTGTACGGCTAGCTAGGGTTCTTACTTCGTCTGCAACAACCGCGAAACCCCGACCTTGTTCACCCGCGCGAGCAGCCTCAATAGCAGCATTCAGGGCCAATAGGTTGGTTTGATCGGCAACACCGCGAATAACGTCAAGAATACCACCAATGCTTGCACTGTCTTGATGAAGCTTGTTGATAACATCCGCCGCTTCTTGAACATCACGAGACAAAATTTCAATAGTGTTCTTGTTCTCTAACGAGATTTGACGAACGTTTTCGGCCTCAGCATCTGCATGGCGAATCTGGCTAAGCGTATCTTCTGCGTTCTGAACAACCAGCTGCGACGTAGAGTGCATTTCTGTGGTTGCTGTTGCCACTTGGCCAATTTGAGATTTTTGATCCTGAATTGAATGGGTAGTTTGCGCCGTTACCGCAGATGTTTGCTCTGAAGCTGCCGCCAATTGTTCTGCACGAACGTTAATGGCTGTAATGAGCTCCTTAAGGTTTCCAATAAGCGTATTACAGTTTCGAGCTAAAAGACCAAATTCGTCTTGTGCAGAATCATCTAAGCGGTGAGTAAGGTCACCCGATGAAGCCACCGTAAGTAGTTCATTTACGCGATAAAGCGGACGTGTGATAGCGCGAACGGTTACGTATCCAATGAAGGCCGCTACAGCAATCGAGATGATAACGACCACAATAACGAACGTGTTGCCTGTTGTAATGGCGCCATTAACTTGGTTTTCTATGTGAGATGCTTTTTTATCTGCAAGATTCAGAAGGTTTTCAAGCGCCACAACCCCCTGCGTGATGTTTGCATCAGAAGCATTAAGTGCCTGTTCAGCATCA
The DNA here is from genome assembly GCF_902705805.1 of Alteromonas alvinellae. NCBI lineage: Bacteria > Pseudomonadati > Pseudomonadota > Gammaproteobacteria > Alteromonadales > Alteromonadaceae > Alteromonas > Alteromonas alvinellae. The sequence continues at coordinate 6,282 of NZ_CACSIH010000203.1, forward strand.
TTTCTGCGCTCTAGGCGATCTACATGAAGCTGCACCACGCCGTCGTTAGCTTTAATCGCATTGATGGCGTCGTTAACCAAGTCGTTAATGTCATCAAGAGTACCAGAAGCATCGCGTCCGCCCGCAGTTTGCATCATGTCGCTTAATTGCGTGACCACTTTCTCGACAACCAAATCAACTTCGTTGCCTAGCGTCTGCGAACGAACCAGTGTCTCTGTTTTAATGTACTCGTATGAAACCGTTAGCAAAGAAAGCAGCGACGTCTCAAGTTGGCCGCCGATTTCTGCCGCACGTCGGAGGTTAGAGTCGCGCTGAACAGCGTCTAAGTCTGAGAAGTCTAGAAGGTAGGTAGAAGCATCGTCGGCGTTGTCTTCCGCGTCACCAAGTCGGTCTTGAATACTATTGCGCAGGTCGAGGTACATTTGATGGTTTTTGTACATCGCTTCTACGTTGGTGACATACGCTTCATAAGATTCTCGTACAGTATTCAGCGTACTCTTTAGTTCAGGCTCGTTATTAACTGCCTGCGCCAGTTTCTTATATTCACTCTCAAAGGTATCTTTGGCAGAGTTAAAAGATGCTCGTTTGTCTTTTAAGCCATTTAGATCTTCTTCAATGTAGCTTTCGAAGGTCAGTCGTCCCATGTTTAGAAAGCTTGCTTTTAATGCGTTACTGCCTGCTACGGTGGGAAGCGCAACGTCGTTTACTTCTTCTGTCGCAGAGCCTATAGAATTGAGGTTGTATAGCGAAACAACACTTATGACGATTAGAAGTGCACTAATCGATACAAATCCCCCGATTACGCGTGTGGCTACCGTTAATTTCATCGGAACTCCTGGATGAGTGTTTTTTGTTTTTATCCCTAACGATATTACCCGTCTCAGCTAACAAAATATAGCGGTTGTATAAGCGTATTTGCTCATGTAATGAGAGGGGATAACGAAACATCATCGTTACTATCACAAGTAAGTGTATCGGCTACAACAACTTAATGTTTATTTTAATTAGCACTTAAGTGCTAATGTTTTCACTGGTACAACCAGTTGGGGTGGGAGAAAAGTCTCCTCATTTGCGCTTTTCCAGCCCAATGATGTGTTGAAATGAGATATTACGCCGAGACGCTAACGAGCGATGATGTGTTTAGGTTTAGTAGCGTCATACTTTGTCCCCACACGTAACCCGTATCTAAGCCAATAAACCGAGAACTATTTGTCTCGCCAGACAGAGCAGCCCAATGCCCAAATACTACTCGTTGATCATCGCCAAGCTTTTTATTCTCAACCTCAAACCATGGTCTTAGCGTGCTACTGGTGCTGTGTGATACCGCACCAGGGTGAGACTTATTTTCAAAATCGAGTGTGCCGTCTGTATGAACAAACCGCATGCGGGTACAGGCATTCACAATAAAACGCAGTCGCTCGTCACCTTCAAGATTATCTGACCAGTTGTCTGGTGTATTCCCGTACATGCTGGATAGAAACGTAGCGTAATCATCGGATTTTAGGATGTTGCTAACTTCATCACTCAGTGAAATGCACTTATCGATAGACCATTTAGGATAGAGCCCAGCATGGACCATTACTGATTGTTCGTCTAATTTCATTGCCAGCGGAAATTGACGCAACCAATAAATAAGTTCGGTCAAGTCTGAAGCATTGAGTAATGGCGTTAATTTGTCTGATTTTTTGGCTTTACGGATATCGTTAACAACGGCGAGTAAATGTAGGTCGTGATTACCCAATACGCTGCTAAATTGACTGCCAAGTGATTTCAGAAAGCGTAATGTGTTTAACGAATCTTCTCCTCGTGCAACCAAATCACCGACGGCAAGCAGTTTATCGTTCGTCTCGTCAAATTCGACTTTATCTAATGCGCGGCGAAGACCGTCATAACAGCCTTGAATATCGCCAATGACGTAGGTGTTACCTTTGGACATAAAAACCTTAATGAAGAATGCTTGGAATGGCTAGGCGAAATACTTTTACAGGAACGCGGAAACGCTCGCCGCTCTCTAGTTCCATTACATAGTAGCCTTCCATATTGCCAACCGGAGTGTCAATGACTGCTCCGCTGGTATAGTCAAAATTTTCACCTGCCTTCATTATTGGCTGTTTCCCAACCACTCCATCGCCCTCTACTTCTGACGTTTTACCGTTAGCATCGGTTATCTTCCAGTAGCGACTTAGCAGCTGTACCGTATGCTCACTATTGTTTTCAATAGTAATGTGGTAGGCGAATGCAAACTGCTTTGAGTCAGAGGGGAGGTGGTCAGGAAGGTGACGGGTTTTCACCCGCACCTTTATATCAAGTACATCCATAGAGAAAGTTATTGCTCTTGTTGGTGCTCTTTCGCCGATACAGCGTTGGCTATAGTGGCAAAATCGTTAAGCGATAGCACTTCTGCGCGAGAAGTTGGGTCTATCCCTAATTCACGGATTTCTTCCTCACCTAAGCTGTCTTTCAGTGAGTTGCGAATTGTTTTGCGGCGCTGATTGAAAGCTTGGGCACAGACACGTTCCAGCGTGTTCACTGATTCAACATCAACGGGTGGAGATTGATGCGGTACTAGCTTTACAACGGCAGAATCTACTTTCGGTGGTGGCTTAAAAGCACCGGGCGGAACGTTCAGTACAGGTATAACGTGGCAGTAATACTGCGCCATTACTGAAAGTCTGCCGTAATTTTTAGAGCCTGGCCCCGCGGCTAGTCGATTAACCACTTCTTTTTGAAGCATAAAGTGCATGTCTTCAATACAGTGAGCATGGTCAAAAAGATGGAACATTAGCGGCGTAGAAATGTTGTAAGGCAAGTTACCAAAGACCCGCAGCTTCTTGTCTTTTATTGGCATCTCTTTGCATAACGCGCCGAAATCCATCGTCATCGCATCTTGTTCAATTACGGTGAGTTTATCGCCGTTAAATGGATGGTGACGTAGTCGTTTGGCAAGGTCTCGGTCTAGCTCAATAACGGTAAGTGCGTCTACTTCTTCACAAACAGGGTCTGTTAATGCACCTAAACCAGGTCCTATTTCTACCAAGTTTTGTTCATTCTTTGGCGCGATTGCGGCAACAATTTTTCCTATCACGTACTCGTCGTGAAGGAAGTTCTGTCCAAATCGCTTTCTGGCCGTATGGCCTAAGTGTGTTTTACTCATTGTTGATGATGTGCAAGCTCAATGGCTTTTTCCAATGCTTTTCTGAAACTACCGGCGTCGGCCTCACCTGTACCTGCTAAATCTAATGCAGTACCGTGGTCGACTGAAGTGCGAACAAAAGGTAACCCTAACGTGATATTCACCGACGCCCCAAAACCCTTATATTTTAGCACGGGTAAGCCTTGGTCGTGATACATCGCTAGCACTACATCGGCATTTTCTAAGTATTTAGGCTGAAATATAGTGTCAGCAGGCAGTGGACCTGTAATATTTAAGCCTTCTTCCCTAAGCTCATTAAGTGCCGGAATAATAGTGTGAATTTCTTCAGTGCCAATATGACCGTCTTCACCTGCGTGTGGGTTTAGACCACATACATAAATGTGAGGCGTTTTTATGCCGAACTTCAGCTTCAAGTCAGTATTAATTATATGAATAACTTTGTGCAGTCGCTCGCGGGTTATTGCTTTTGCTACATATTCAAGGGGGATATGTGTCGTAGCTAGTGCCACATTCAGGCCTTCCGTTGCTAGCAGCATCACCACGTCAATCGTGTTGGACTGGTAAGCGAAAAACTCTGTATGGCCGCTGAAAGAAACCCCCGCTTTGTTAATGATACCTTTGTGTACAGGACCAGTCACAACGGCATCAAAGTCACCGTCAATATTGGCTTGGCACGCTTGACGTAAGGTTTCAACCACATAAAGCCCGTTTTCACTATCAAGGGTTCCGGGGATAACGTCAGCGGTTTTGTCTATCTGCTTTATAAACAACGAACCCGCAGCTTGTATCTGCGGGTTATTTGCATCGTAATCGATTAGCGTTAACGGAAGCCCTAAGGCGCTCGCTCGTGCTTTTAGCATGTCGCCATCGGCAAACACGACAAGCTGGGCTTGCCATGTTTCTTGGGCCAGTTTAATGATCAAATCTGGCCCGATACCTGCCGGCTCTCCCGGTGTTATTGCTATTTTAATTGGTGTGCTCATGAATAACTTTTTATTAAGATTCGACTACTTCGACGTAAGCGGCATCGCGCATCTCACGTAACCAGTTTTCGGTTTCTTCTGAAAATTTACGGTTGAAGATAAGCTGATATGCTTTGTCTTCTTTACGCTTATCCGTTGCGTCATCCATGCGGCGGTCGATAAGTTGAATTAAGTGCCAGCCGTGAACTGTGCGTACTGGGTCGCTGTACTCTCCAGGCTCAAGCTGAGACAACGCATCTTTAAACTCTGGTACATAATTGCTTGGGTCAGACCAGCCTAACTCGCCACCTCGAAGGGCAGAACCTGGGTCTTCAGAATGCTCTTTGGCTAACTCTGCAAAATCAGCTTCGCCACTTTGCAATTCTTCTTTAAAGCGAACAAGCATAGCTTTTGCTTTCTCTTCACTAAGAATGATAGACGGCTTCACAAGAATGTGGCGAGAGTCCACTTCTTCCACGGTGACTTTCTCAATACCGCGGGTGTCTAACACTTTAAGTATGTGAAATCCTGCACCGCTTCGGATTGGTCCAACAAGGGCATCTTTATCTTTGTCTTGAATAGCTTCAGCGAAAAGTGTAGGCATGGCGTTAATATTAAGCCAGCCCATATCACCACCTTCTAGCGCTTCGTTACCAGACGATGACGCGATGGCTATCTTAGCAAAATCAGAACCTGATTCTAACAAGGCTATTACTTTGTCTGCGCGCTCACGGGCGGCTTGAATATCTTCGTCTGTTGGTTCAGGTGGGAAACCAATAAGAATGTGACCTAAGCGGTATTCTGCCTGCGTCGCACCCTGTTGCTCCATAAGGTCTATCAGGGTATTGATTTCTTGAGGAGTAATATAGACGCGACGACGTACGTTTGCACGGCGCACTTCACCCATAATAATTTCTTCACGAATATCTTCACGATAGTCATCGTACGCAATACCTTCGGCAGCTAATTGTGCACGAAGTTGTTCAACAGTCGCATTTTGATTAGACGCGATATTGCCAATAGTTTGCTCAAGCTGTGGGTCACTAATACGAATACCCATGCGTTCAGCCATTTGTAACTGAAGACTCTTACTGATCAAGCGCTCAATGGCCTGAGTTCGAAGCGCACGATCTGATGGCAGCTGTTGATTATTAGCTTCAGCGTTGCGTTTAACTTCTTGTACAAGGGCATCAATTTCGCTTTCAAGCACAACACCTTGGTCAACAATTACAGCAACGCGGTCAAGCATAACTTCTTGCGCAACACTGTTAAACGAGAGTAGGGCACCTAACATCAATGCACGGATAATGAACTTCATACACACTCTTTTATTATTGGTTGATTGCATTTAAGCGCGGTTAAGCGCTCAACTGCGGGTTAATTTAAACTATAAGGCTGGCGATAGCCAAACATACCGTCTTGAAGCATGCTTCTTCGGGTTCCTGATGAACCTATGCCTTTGAAAATAAACTGGAGCGATACACCAGAGTCGAAATCGTCGGTTGTTTGAACACCACTGTCGTTGTAGCGGTTGTTTAAACTGCGCTGTGCGACAAGTCGAACCGCCCAACAGCAAGATTCATATTGAATACCTGCATAGGTTTCCACACTTCGATTGCGCTCTAGATCACGGTAAGTACGACCAACCCATTGCCAATTCTCAGAAATAGGCCAGCTTGCTGAAATACCAATTTGATCGATGGTTTCACCACTTAAGTCGCGAACATAGCGATGACTCAATTGAATAAAACGCGCGTCATCTCTACGGTATTCAATACCCACGCTACTTAGATCAACTTTGTCTGTGTCAGTGGTTACCTGTACATCAGAATGGAAAAACCAATTGTTGTTAAAGCGCCAATCCACCTCAGCGGCAAGGGCTGAGCGGTCTTGATTTTTTGTTGCCGCAATAACTTTATTATCTTCAAGGTAGAATATCTGACCCACACTAAGAACAAATTGTTCCCTATTGTTTTTGTCTAACATGCGTGTGGTTGCACCAAGGGTAATTTGGTTGTTGTCACTAATTCTATCAAGGCCGGTAAATTCTTGTCCCCTAAACAATCCCTCAACGTCGGTTAAAAGCGGCGTTGAGTCATAAAAACCTATAGCAGTTTGATCTTCATAAGACGTGTAGAGATATTGCACCTTGGGTTCTAGGGTCATTGACATATCGTCACTAAACCAAGATGTGTCTCTTTCAAAATATAATGCACCGTAAAGACGAGCTTGTCCGAGAGTTCGCTCAACATCTTTTTTCAAATTAGTGCCTTCAACATTGTCTTGCTGATAAACCGTTTGAAATAATGAGGTTTCAGCAACAAACTCTCCCCATGCAGCGCGAAATGGCATGGCAAGTGTTGGCGCAATATGGAAGCGAGTTGCTGTTGGCGCAGTCTCCAACGTGTTATCAAAATGAGCAACCTCAGAGTCAAGGTTGAACTCGAAATATTCGCCAAACGCTCTGTTATAGTTAACTTTAATCTCTGGCACTGCACGGTAGCTGTCTGCCGTATTGCCTAATACTTCAAAATCTTTTATTTGCATATTTACCGATAGATTTTGAGAGTAGTAACTTAAACCAATGTTGCGGTACAGGTGCGTGTCTGCGCGACTATAATAGTCTGAACCCAAGTCAACTAGGTAGTTGTTGTCACTTAAGCCGTTAAAATCAATATTAAGTAGCCAATTATCAGCAACTAACCCCTGATGTTCTAAGCGGTAAAAATAGCGGTCTGGATTACCTGCAATGTCCGAGTCGCTGGGTAAATATTCAACATAGGCTTTACCTTGGCTGCGCTCTGTTAAATAGCGAAACTCAGTATTCAGCTGAACGCCGCGAAGGGTCATCAACCGAGGTGAAATCGTCATGTCGTAGTTTGGCGCAATGTTCCAATAAAAAGGCTGGGTGTAGTCTACGCCCGTGCGACTAGAGCTGGTGAGTTCGGGGAATAGTAAGCCGGTTTGTCGTTCATTGCTTACGGGAAACGCAAAGTAAGGTAAGTAAAATACTGGTACATCGGCGATGTAAAATCGGGTGTGTTTAGCTTGGCCCCATACCGTGCCTTTTTCCAAACTGATCTCACTGGCACGGATCATCCAGTCTTCTCCCCCTTCCGGGCAAGTAGTGAAACTGACTTCCTTAAGTACGATACCGGTATCGGTATCTAGCACGATATCTTTTGCGGCTCCTTGTCCTACAAACCCCGTAAGTTTATAGCGGGTGTTTTGCATCTCTAAACGCTCTTCTTCAGAGCGCAGGGTTACCGCGTCACTTTCAACTTTCAATTGCGCATCTTGGTAAGTCACATCGCCTTTAGCAATGAGGTCTCGGCCACTGCCGTTCACTTGCGCTTGAGACGCACTAATCACCGCGGTGTCTGACGTTATGTCTACATTGCCAGAAAACAATGCCACAGTGTCTTGAATAATTTCAGTTCGGTTAGCTTCAACTTTCACATGACCTTTAGGCATTAATGCCTGGCTACTAAAAGTAACGGGTTCAACAGAGCAAAATGCAAGCGGGGCTGCATTTGGGGTTAATTGAGAATTTGAAGCTGTCGTTTCCTGTGCAAACGCGACTGTAGGCAAAAGGGTCGCGGAAACAAGCATGGCGCAGGTATTTTTCATGCGTAAATGGGTGGCCTGTTTTGTTGTATGTTGCTTATAAACCCAAATAAGACGACATGCGTCTCGATTAGTTCGACATAACGTTTTAAAAAAACAGTGATTACATCCCCTTGATTGACCTTCTAGTTAAAGAATTAGGGCGTTCACTAGCTATAACTATTTTATTCAAGCGCTCAATTCTAAGCACTTCTGTCGTAATTACCAACCATTCAGACAAAAAAATGCACTTTTAAACACATTACTTATCAAACAGCAAAACAAATTGGGCAGTGTAGCTTGATTTCACCTTGCCTAGACCATAAATTTGGTCGCTAGGGTGATCAGTTTTGGTAAGTGCTCTTTAAGCCCCTTGCGCACGATAAAAACCCAAACTGTCTGCTGCTCTGGTTAATATACTTAAGCTTTTGATATGATGTGGTAAACACGCTGTGCACGGCGTGAACTAGAAAACGCAACATCAACTTTTTATAAAGTGCACCAACGGAGTATGACGCGATGTCAATTTGGGGGAAAATCCTCGGCGCCTTATTTGGCTTTATGTTTTTCAAACACATAATTGGGGCTATCTTTGGTTTACTAATAGGCCACTTTTTTGATAAAGCCTACCGCCAAGATTTCAATCAGCTAGGCGGTTTTGGGCGCTTTTTTACCGACCAAAACAATTTAAAACAGCAGGCAATTTTTTTTCACAGCCTGTTTAGCGCGTTAGGTCACCTTGCTAAGTCTGACGGCAAAGTAACAGACCGAGAAATTCAAATTGCCACAGCGTTAATGGACGAGATGCGTTTAACTGGAGATGCACGCCGCGAAGCGCAAGATGCATTTAGAGAAGGCAAAGCGCGAGACTTTCCGTTAGTCGATACGTTGAAAGGTTTCTATGATGCCAGCCACGGTCGGCGCGATATTCTTCAAGTATTCTTAGAAATTCTTATTCAAGCCGCGTTTGCCGACGGTCAGCTTTCTCAAGAAGAATACAATGTACTTGAAAAAGTAGCGAAGCCACTGGGCTTTAGGCGTCGTGATTTAGATTATCTTATTTCAATGTACGAAGCTGAAATTCGATTCAGGCAGCGGGCACACTCAGGTGCAGGGCAACGCTCTCACTCAGGTCAACGTCAGCACAGCCAATCAGCCTACTCAGAACAGCAAAGTTTAGATGATGCCTATCGGATATTAGGCGTGTCGGCATCTGACGATGAAAAGACGATAAAGCGTGCCTACAGGAAGCGCATGTCTGAGCATCACCCAGATAAGCTGGTATCTAAAGGGCTGCCTGAACAGGCAATGGAGATTGCCAAAAAGAAAGCACAAGATATTCAATCAGCCTATGAACTGATTAAGCAAAAGCGTGACTTTTAAATGGCAAAAACTGAACGTGAGCTAACCTATGTGCCTGCAGCGAGTCAGGCACATATTGACGGCTTTATTGAGATGCTTTGGCTTGAAAAAGGGTTATCAGAGCATACACAGCAAAGCTATCGCACCGACCTCACTAAGCTTGCTATTTTTAGCAACAATCAAGGCGTAAAAGATATCGCAGTGCTGACCACTGAGCAGCTTCAGGATTATTTAGCTTATCGACACGACAAGGGGCTCTCCACACGCAGCACACAGCGGGCGCTTAGCGCTATAAGGGCGTTTTTCGTATTCCTAATTAGTAAGCAGGTTCGCGTTGATAGCCCAGTTTCCGCGCTGTCTAATCCGAAAACACCCAAAGCTTTGCCTTCCTCACTCAGTGAGCAACAAGTTGAAGATTTGCTAAATGCCCCCCTTACCGACGACCCTATTGAGTGTCGGGACAAGAGCATGCTTGAAGTGCTTTATGCAACTGGCCTTCGTGTAAGTGAACTTATTGGGTTAACAATGGATCAAATAAGTCTTCAGCAAGGCGTAGTTAGGGTTGTGGGTAAAGGGAATAAAGAGCGCTTAGTGCCCCTTGGTGAAGAAGCAATAGAATGGTTATTAACTTATATAAAAAACGCGCGGCCTATTCTTGCAACAAAAACTTCTGACGTAGTTTTTCTGAGTAAGCGTGGACAGAAAATGACGCGCCAAACATTTTGGCATCGCATTAAATACTATGCGGTGAAAGCGGGAATTGAGCAGCACCTTTCTCCCCACACGTTGCGTCATGCCTTTGCGACACACCTTTTGAATCACGGTGCTGATTTACGCGTTGTACAAATGCTGTTGGGGCACAGCGATTTGTCAACGACTCAAATATACACCCATGTAGCAACAGAGCGACTTCAAACGCTTATTCATAGTCATCACCCTCGTGGCTAATATAAGAACTGAAAAAAGAATGCTACAAATTGGTCTTTGGACACGACGAGACTCAGCTAAGACATGTCGTAAATGAAAAGGTGTGTGATAGGATACTCAAACAAGAGCTTTTTTAAGAAAATCTTTGAGGGTAAACGCATTGGTTTAACGCGTTAAATTAACGGTGAAGTATATTGGCCAAATCGTTTACTCATATTCATTTAGCTATTATTTGTGGCGTAATAAGTACGCAGAGCAGTAAAAGTTAGCGTCAGTAGTGCAATTTTTTGCTAAGTTTTACGGTCTGGAAATAATGAGTGTAAAAATTTTTAGCGATTGCTTTAAGTCGAAAGATACCTATACAAGCAAGCGCACATCAGGCCTGTAAGAACAAACAAGCTTATTAGGCAAATTGGAGAGTATTTAGTGAAAGCAGTAAAGAAAGTATTGTTAGCCAGTGTAGTTGCGGCAGGTTCTCTATTAGGGCTTAGTGCGCACGCGGCTGATGAAGCGGCTATCCGTGATAAATTAACCTCAATGCTAGGGTTAGATGTAGAAACCATTGCTGACTCTCCAGTATCAGGGCTGGTTCAGGTATCAACAAACCGCGGTTTATTTTACGTAAGTGAAAACGGGCAGTATCTGCTTCAGGCTCGTGTTTTTAACATTGATGAAGAGATGCGTAACGAAACAGAGCTGGCACTATCTGGGCTGCGCAAAGAAGGCGTAAAAGAGATGGAATCATCGTCTATTACGTTTAAGGCCAAAAACGAAAAGCATGAAATAAGCGTATTTACCGATATTACGTGTGGCTATTGCCGTAAATTTCACAACGAGATTGATGAACTCAATGATGCGGGCATTACAGTACACTATCTTGCGTTTCCACGTTCTGGGTTAAACAGTGAAAACTACAACGATATGGTGTCGGTGTGGTGTGCGAAAGATCCGCAAAAAGCGTTGACTAAAGCGAAAGCGGGTAATGACGTAGCTAGCGCAAGCTGTAAAAATAAAGTAGCAGAGCAGTACATGTTAGGTCAAAAATTAGGCGTAAACGGAACGCCAAATATCATATTGCCAGACGGTTCATTGATTCCTGGTTATCAGCCAGCGGCGTTGCTTGCTAAAGCATTAGAGGAAGCTGAATAGCCATTCAGTCCTTAACCTTAAATATGATAAAAACGCACGCTTTGTGCGTTTTTTTGTTTTCTGCGGTATTATTCGTCCTCATAATTTCTAGCGTTTTTTCGTACAGTTTTGCTTTGTAGTTCACACGGGCGTTCACTTGGAATCTGCACTAATTATCAAGTGTCCCGACTCCAGTCTTTTTATTTAAAGCCTATTTGAACTGACATCGACAACTGCATTTACAGTATTGGTTAGTGGTATTTCATGATTTTGCCTATTGTTCGCCGTGAGGTTACCGGCGCCTCGCTTAGTTCCGACTTACATCCTGTTATCGATAGAATTTATCGCGGTCGTAATATTGCGAATTTAGATGACTTGGAGAATGGTCTAAAAGGACTAACCCACTTCAATGTCTTGAAGGGGATGCCGCAGGCCGCGCAAATTCTCGCCAATGCTGTTGTGCAAAATAAACGTATTATTATTGTGGGCGATTTTGATGCCGACGGAGCAACCAGTACATCGGTATGTATATTGGCGCTTCGAGCCATGGGCTATCACAACGTTGATTTTCTTGTACCTAATCGTTTTGACTTTGGTTACGGCCTTAGCGTGCCTATTGTGGATGAAGCTGCCAAACAGGGGGCAGAGGTTATTGTCACAGTGGACAATGGCATTTCCTGTATTGACGGTGTAACCCATGCAAAGTCGTTGGGAATGCAGGTTGTTGTTACCGATCACCATTTGCCAGGTGATGTTCTACCTCCCGCTGATGCGATAGTAAACCCTAACCAACCTGGCTGTGAATTTCCTTCTAAAAATTTGGCTGGGGTTGGCGTTGCCTTTTACATCATGCTAGCACTTAAAGCCGAGTTACAGCAGCAAGGGCATTTTGAAAAAGCGGGAGTAGCGCCACCAAACCTAGCGTCGCTACTTGATATTGTTGCGGTTGGCACCGTGGCCGATGTAGTCGTGCTTGATAAAAATAACCGAATTTTAGTTCATCAAGGCCTTCAGCGCATTCGGGTGGGTAAGTGTCGACCTGGCATTAAAGCATTGGTCGAAGTAGCGAATCGCGATTGCGCTCACTTAACCTCAACTGACTTAGGCTTTGTGGTTGGGCCAAGGCTTAATGCCGCGGGTCGATTAGACGACATGTCCCAAGGCATTGCGTGCTTGTTGGAAGATGAAACCATTCAAGCGCGAATGATCGCTGCGGAACTCGATGCGCTTAATAAAGAACGCCGTGAAATTGAGACCGGCATGAAAGCGCAAGCAGAAACCGTGCTAGAGCAAATGGCGCTGGATGAAGGCGATATGCCAAGCGCGCTGGTGGTTTATCGCGAAGACTTTCACCAGGGAGTTATTGGTATTGTGGCAGGGCGTTTGAAAGAGAAATATCTTAAGCCTGTTATTGCTTTTGCCCATCAAGACGACGAGATCATTAAAGGTTCGGCACGCTCAATTCCCGGCGTGCACATTCGCGATGTACTTGATGAAGTTAATACGCGCTACCCTGGCGTTATCGAAAAATTTGGCGGGCATGCCATGGCCGCTGGATTGAGCTTGCCCGTAGCTAAGCTTCAAGACTTCGAGCGGGCTTTTGTTGATATTGCGCGTGCGCACATGGCAAAGCTTGATGGAAATCATGCTTTACTTTCCGACGGTGACTTGTCATCGAAAGAGCTGTGTTTACCCTTTGCGCATTTACTGCGTCAAGCAGGTCCGTTTGGACAGGGCTTTGAATCACCACTATTCGATGGTGAATTTGCACTACTTGACCAGCGCTTAGTTGGCCAAAAGCACCTAAAAATGGTGTTGAAAAGTGACGGTGCTAACGAGGTCGATGCTATTGCGTTTAACGTCGATTTAAAATCATGGCCGAATGCCACGGTTAAGCGTGTACATATTGCCTATCGACTTGATATCAATGTGTTTCGCGGTCAGGAAACCGTGCAACTTATTGTGGAGCAAATAGAAGCGCGTTAGCAGCGAGTTCACACGCAGGCGATGACGATAAGCCTAGTAAGCAATAAGTGTAAGCAGTGGAAAAGGAGCAAGGGTGAAAAGCGAAAGACAAAAGCTGGTGGAAAAGCACAGTCAGCTGAATCAAACCGACAATGCTAAAGTGATTTCTCACGTTCAGCGAGAAGAGAAAGACAGCGACTGGGTACGCCACACCATTATGCTAGAAGGCATTGATGTCCCTTTTATCTACCGGCGCAAACAGCAATACCAAAGCTTAAAAGGCGCGCGGGTGAACGTAACCTATTATCGCCACGTTGAAGATCTGGCTGGCATTGAGTTTGAAACCATGAAAGTGGTACGAATTAAGCGCAGCTGATATTAACGTTGCCACAGGCACCAATTCGACAACAATTAACACACAGTGAGCAACAATGAATAATGAATGGTTAAATGCCTATGTACTGCATAGACGCCCTTACAGGGAGACCAGCTATATTGTTGACTTTTTTACCCTAGAAGAAGGGCGTGTTAGTGCGGTAGCGAAAGGGGTGAAGAATAGTAAATCTGACAAGAAAAGCCTGCTTCAACCTTTTCAGCATCTACGTTTACAGTTAAGCGGAAAGTCAGAGTTAAAGAACTTACGTCACGTTGAAAGCGTTTCGCCTTCTATCAACCTAGTGGGCACGGCGTTATTTTGCGCCATGTACGTTAACGAGCTAACTAATCGCGTTATGCCGGCAGGGCTTGCCAGCGATGGCGTTCACAATGCTTATGAAAATGCGCTGCTGTCTCTTCGCGATGAAAGCGACATAGAAGTGACCTTACGTCAGTTCGAATTTGCACTGCTTGACGAAATGGGGCTGTTACCCGACTTCACCACCGACGTCGAATATGAATTGCCCATAGAAGAAACCGGTAGCTATCATTTTCATATAGACGCAGGGTTTGTGCGACTGCCTGACGATATGGCAGGGACCCGCGGTATGCGAGGCTTTCCTGGACAAGCGCTGCTTAGTTTGTCACGGGGGGAATTTACGCCGCTTAGTAAAAAAGTGGCTAAGGTGCTTTGCCGGGACTTGCTGAAACCGTTAATTGGTGACAAGCCACTTAAAAGCCGCGAGCTTTTTATGCCCAAACCGCGGTAAAAGCATTAAATTATTTTCTCTTAACTCAAACGCTTAAACAGCACGTTCTACAAAAAAATTTGCTACAATTGCGACTTTCCTTAAAAGGGTATTTTTACCCTTAAAGCAACGTATTAAACAGGAAGAGCAGCCCTCTTCTATCGCTCTTACAGGCTAGGTGGTGAAATGAGCACGATTTTATTAGGCGTTAACATCGACCATATCGCAACGCTACGCAATGCGCGCGGTACACATTATCCAGATCCAGTACATGCAGCGGATATTGCAGAGCGCGCAGGTGCAGACGGCATAACGGTTCATTTACGTGAAGACCGCCGTCACATTAAAGACCGCGATGTACGCATTTTAGCGCAGACGATCAATACTCGACTCAATCTGGAAATGGCAGTAACTGATGAAATGCTGGCAATTGCAGAAGAAGTAAAGCCTGTTTTTTGTTGCTTAGTACCAGAAAAGCGCGAAGAGCTGACTACCGAAGGTGGTCTTGATGTGGCAGGGAATTTTGAAAACATCAAAGCGGCGTGCGAGCGACTCGCTAATGCGAACATTTTGGTGTCGTTGTTCATTGATGCCGACAAAGCGCAAATTGACGCGGCCGCAGCATGTAACGCCCCTTACATCGAAATTCACACCGGACAATACGCAGAAGCTACCAGCGAAGAAGAGCAGCATAAAGAGCTAGCGCGTTTAGTTGAAGGTATCGAGTACGCCGATAGCTTAGGGCTTAAAGTAAATGCAGGTCACGGCTTGCACTATCACAATGTTAAGCCTATTGCGGCTATCCCTCAGTTAATCGAACTTAATATTGGCCACGCTATCATAGCTCGCGCCGCGTTCGATGGCCTTCATACGGCTGTAGCTGATATGCGTAAACTTATGCTAGAAGCACGAGCGGGCATTTAACCTTAGATTCAAAAGGGTGTAGATAACGTGGCGATTGCAGGGCTAGGTACTGACATTGTAGAGATAGCGCGACTTGGTAAAGGCGATGGCGCTAATGAACGCTTAGCCAAGCGAGTACTTACGCCTGCCGAGTGGCAGCAGTTCAGCGAGCACGGTACGCCGGTTCGCTTCTTAGCCAAACGTTTTGCCGCCAAGGAAGCGGCAGTGAAGGCCCTTGGTACAGGGATTGGAAACGGGATCAGCTGGCAGCATATAGAAGTGCGCAATAACGATTTAGGTGCGCCAGAGCTTCATTTTTCTGGCGAGTTTGCTGCAATGTGCAAAAACCGAGGTATCACGCGAAGCGTGGTCAGTATTTCAGATGAGCAGCATTATGCTGTCGCCACCGTTATACTAGAATCTGAATAGAGCAACTGCCCCTAACCCACGTGGGCGACTTCTATTTGGTGAGCGCGCGCAAAAACCTCTACTAACATCAAACGACGTAAAGCAAGTAACCGGAGTCACACTTGGCAAACCTTTTTAAACAATCTCGTAGCAAGCAAAAAGGCAAAACGTCGCTTACTGAGCGTGGCGCTTCAAAAAAAGGGAATGCCAGAGCCAACGCGCAGGTCGCAGGACTTCGATTTGGGAAAAGCAAAAAAGCAGCTGGTACCAGTGAAAGTCGAAAACCTAACACGGTCACCATTGAAGATTTAGACTGGATGGGCAATGGCGTAGTGCGCGGCAATCCTATGGTATTTGTTGAAGGTGCCCTTGTGGGAGAAAGCTGCGACATAGAGGTGCTATCTAGCAAAAAGAAAGTCATTAACGCCAAGGCAACAAACATTCATTCGCCAAGTGATGAAAGACAAGCGCCTTTTTGCCCTGTGTTTGATGTATGTGGTGGGTGTCAGCTACAGCACATAAAGCCCGACGCTGCCCTTGTGCAACGTGACCGTGCTCTTAAAGTGATGATGGAACGTCACCTTGCAATGAAGCCAGACATTTGGCAAGCACCTTTAGCAGGGCCGCGCCCTCAATATCGCAGAAAAGCAAGGCTGGCTATAGATGCCCGCAACCCCAATCAAATTAAGTTAGGCTTCCGTGAAGCAAATAGCAATAACGTTATTAATGTCGAAACCTGCCCAATACTGGTCGACCCGCTATCTAAACTTATTGGCCCTTTACGAGATGTGCTTACAGGGTTCGAGTCAGCGCGTCATATTGGGCATATCAGCCTTATTGCAGGCGACAACACTTCGCACCTTGTTATTAAACACACCAAAGCCCTTGAAGCTGAGCTGATTGATGCAGTGAGTGAATTGGTGAACACGAGTTCATCGGTTAACGGCTACGAAATTGAATTAAAGCTTGAAAATAAGCAAGGGCAAATTCGCAGTGTGGGTTGTGGTACTGATATGGTGATGAACACGGTAAATGGCTGCTCAATTTCACCTAGCGCTAACGACTTTATTCAAATAAATAAAGTGGTTAACGAAAAAATGGTTAATCAGGCAATAGGATGGCTAAACCCAAAGCCCAACGAACGTATCGCCGATTGGTTTAGCGGGCTGGGCAATTTTACTCTACCTATTGCTAAGTTAGGTGCAAAGGTTCAGGCGGTAGAAGGTGTGGCAGAGATGGTGCGCCGCGCCAAAGACAATGCACAGCAACAGGGCATTGAAAATGTAGAGTGGCTGCATTTAGATTTGGCTGATAAGACCAACGTCGAGGCTTCATTGCAGCTGGGCTTTGATAAGGTACTACTAGACCCCTCAAGAGAAGGGGCGTTGACCGTTTGTCATGCGCTTGTAAAAGCACTACCAAAAACGATAGTGTATGTTTCTTGCAACCCAAGTACGTTTTCTAGAGACGCGAAGGTGTTGATAGACGGAGGTTATGAAATGGAAAAAGCGGGCGTAGCAGAAATGTTCCCCTTCACCCATCACATGGAAATGATGGCCTTGTTTACGCGAAAGCAGCAGTAACGAGTAAAGGATATGGTATCGACAAGAAAGGTCCACCAAGCCGACCGACCACCCTTTGAAGCGTGGTTAGATAGCCTTGAGTTAAGTGCAGAAACAAAAGAAAAACTAAGTGCAGTGTCATCTATTCCAGAGCGACTGTTGGTTGGTCAGGAAATGGTCGAAATTTTATGCCAGCTTAATATGGATGATGCAACGCTTCAGGCGGCCCTGGTTTTTCCATATTGCGAACAGCACGCCTTAAGTGAAGACGATATTTATGAAGAATTCGGCGGGGAAATACGCGATCTAATCGTTGGCGTGCGCCGAATGGATGCCATTAAATCGTTACATGCGCGTAAAGTGAATGGCTCTAGCTTTGCCGAAAAGTCAGACGAACAGCATATCGACAGTATTCGCCGCATGCTGTTGGCGATGGTAGAAGACGTGCGTGCTGTTGTGATCAAAATGGCAGAACGCATTTGTGCATTGCAGCAGGTTAAGAAAGCCGATGAAGAAACCCGCGTTATGGTGGCCCGCGAGTGCGCCAGCATCTATGCGCCATTGGCAAACCGCTTGGGCATAGGCCAGTTAAAATGGGAGCTGGAAGACCTTGCGTTCCGCTATCTACACCCCATCACCTACAAACAAATTGCAAAACAATTAGATGGTAAGCGCAGAGAGCGCGCCGAGTATATAGAAACCATAGTAGGCGACTTGCAAGGCTTGCTTGATAGCGAAGAAATTCGCGCAGAGGTCTACGGCCGTCCCAAGCACATATTCAGCATTTGGAAAAAAATGCAGAAAAAGCGCCTTACGTTTGAGCAGCTTTTTGATATTCGTGCGGTGCGAATTATTGCCGAGCGACTTCAAGATTGTTACGCCGCGCTTGGCACGGTTCACGCCAGCTATAAGCACTTACCTAACGAGTTTGACGACTATATCGCAACCCCCAAACCTAACGGTTACCAGTCTATTCACACCGTTATTGTGGGGCCTGAAGGGAAGTCGGTTGAGATTCAAATTCGTACGCAAAAAATGCATCAGGATGCAGAACTGGGTGTGGCTGCTCACTGGAAATATAAAGAGGGCAGTACGGGCAAGCAGTCAGGCTATGACGAGCGCATAAACTGGCTTCGTCGCATACTAGCGTGGCAAGAGGAAGTGGCTGAGTCTGGCGATTTGGTTGAAGAACTTCGCAGCCAGGTGTTTGACGATAGGGTGTATGTGTTCACACCCAAAGGCGATGTTATTGACCTTCCCCAAGGTGCTACACCGCTTGATTTTGCTTACTATATTCACAGCAATGTAGGCCATCGCTGTATTGGCGCAAAAGTGAATGGGCGAATAGTCCCTTTCACTTATTTACTGCAAAGTGGCGATCAGATAGAAGTACTTACCGGAAAAGAGCCAAACCCAAGTCGCGACTGGATGCACCCAGGTCTTGGCTATGTACATTCATCACGGGCGCGTGCCACTATCCATTCCTTCTTTAAAAAGCAGGACAGAGACAAAAACCTTGCTGCTGGTAAAGAGCTGCTAGAACGCGAACTTCAGCGTGCCCACTTGCCTGCCAAAGTACCTAATGAGGCATTTGAGAAGTTTAACTTACAGACCCTCGATGACTTGTACACTGCGGTAGGTGCCGGTGATGTGCGCGTTATGCAGGTGATTAACTTTATTCATCACTTGCAGGAGCCGCCAGCTCCAGAACCCGAAATTAGTCCTAAGGTTAAAACGCGCAAAACTGCGGCCGGATCAGGCAAAAAAGATGCAGTGGTGGTGCAGGGCGTGGGGCATTTAATGAGCCAGCTGGCGAACTGCTGTAAGCCGGTTCCTGGCGAAGCGATTTTAGGCTATATCACACAAGGCCGTGGTGTAAGCGTTCATAAAGAAAGCTGCGACCAGCTGCAACACTTGTTGTCACAGCACCCTGAGCGTCAGATAGAAGTGAATTGGTCACAAGAGCTTAAAGTAGGTTTTGAGACGGGTATTGATATATTTTGTCACGATAGAACTGGCCTGTTGCGCGATATTACTACGGTATTGGCGAATGAAAACGTGCCTCTTCTAGGCGTGAACAGCCTAAGTGATAAAAATAGACAGACGGCGCTTATCACTATTTCGATAGAGGTTCAGGACCTCGATACGGTGTCTAAAGTGTTAACCCGATTGCGACAGCTTAAAGGCGTGACCGATGCAAAACGCAAACAAAGCTAAGCTTAGCGAAATGCAGCGGCTGCTTAAAATTATGGCGCAGCTGCGCGACCCGCAATCTGGGTGCCCGTGGGATGTAAAACAAACCATGGAAAGCCTAACTCGCTACACCATAGAAGAAGCCTACGAAGTGGCCGATGCTATTGCCAATGGTGATATGCACGACATTAAAGATGAGTTGGGTGATTTGCTGTTTCAAGTGGTGTTCTACGCACAGATAGCCAGTGAATCGCGTGCATTTTCTTTTGACGATGTGGCGAAAAGCATTAGTGATAAGCTCGTGCGTCGCCACCCTCATGTGTTTGCGAACGCGCTTGCATCTGAAGGTGTCAGCGATACAAATGAAAACGTCACGGTCGAACGTACCCAATTGAACGACAGTGCTTTAAACGCGCAGTGGGATGCTATCAAAGCCCAAGAAAAGCAGCTTAAAAAGCAGCGTTTAAAGCAAAACGACGCAATAGAAACCAGTATTCTAGATAGCGTCCCAAAAGGTATGCCAGCACTTATGTACGCGCAAAAGCTGCAGAAAGCCTGTGCAAAGGTAGGATTTGATTGGCCTGATGCCGCACCTGTCATAGATAAAGTGCGTGAGGAAGTGGAAGAGATTCAGCAAGAGCTGGATTTCAAACAGCGAGCACAAGGGGCACTGAAGACTGGTGTTGTACCTTTAAACAGTGGCGTGCCCGACAACCAACAAGCAATTGAAGAAGAAATTGGTGATGCACTTTTTGCCATGGTTAACTTGGCAAGACATTGCAAGGTAGATGCTGATACCGCACTTAGAAACGCCAGTAACAAGTTTGCTAACCGTTTTAAAGGCGTAGAGCGCTTAGCGGCTGAACAGGGCGACAAGCTCGACGCATTGACGCTTGATGAAATGGAAGCGCTGTGGCAGCAGGTCAAAGAATATTCGTCTTTAAATGTTAAGTGAACTGACATTTTGCTAACTAACAGCTTTCTCCGTTAATTCACTCCCCATAAGTTTACCTACCACAAAGCGTGTAGTGGATTTTTTAAACGTTACTACGCGTTATGGTTAGTTTTCATAATTAGACCAATGTAGATGGAAACTTCATTATTTTGGCGTATGGTTATAAGGTAGGTTTGATTTACGACAAAGCAATGTAGATCCACTTGATCTAATATCTGAGTATAAATTTGGCATATTGGAAGGATGTGTCGCTGGTGTTAGGTCATGACACTTACCAAGGAGTTGGACTGAATTGGGCGTAACCGTTTTATGAAAAAAATACTGTATTCTACACTGGGGCTGTTTTTAACGCTTCTTGGCATTATAGGCGCGTTTTTACCTGTTATGCCGACCACGGTATTTTTGATAGGTGCGCTTTTTTGTTTTACTCAATCTTCACCGCGCCTTGAAAACTGGTTACTTCAACACCCTAAATATGGCCCCAGTCTTGTTGCGTGGCGAAAACATGGTGCAATTTCGAAAAAAGTGAAATGCATAGCGTGTTGCAGTATATTGGTGAGCTTTATTCTGGTTTGCCTGTTCGCATCAATGCCTATTCCAGCTTACATAGGCATAGGTCTATTTATGGGAATAGGCGCGTACTTTGTTGTTACGCGCCCTAGCATGCCTGCTGTATAATTTCTCTATACAGAATTTACTTACCTTCTTCAGTAGCGCACAGTTTATTCAAACTGCATTGCTAAGCGTTAGGTGGCAGGTTTAAAAAACTTTAACGGTTTCTACCCAGTCGCTCGTGACTGCTTACCCATTCGTCTGCGACGACTGCAGAACCCAGCGACAGATCGCCACACAATACGGTCGCAGCGACAATTTCCGCAAACTTATTTACGCTGCCCCTTTCTGTGCAGCCAAGTACGCTTAAACATTCGTTTTGTGTAGCTAAACCGGTTCCACCACCGTATGTAGCAACGATTAACGATGGAATAGTAACAGAGAAGTAGTAGTCTCCATTTGGCGTAATTTCAGCGTAGGTAAACCCCGCCGACGACTCAGCCACATTAGCGACATCTTGCCCACAAGCGATAAACATGGCGGTGATGCCGTTAGCGAAGTGTGCGCCGTTATTAACACTACCTGCCATTAGTGCGCCCATATTTGAATACTGGCGCTGTTTAAATAATGCTTCTGGCGGGCAATGCATAATGTCAGTCATTAGTTTTTTTGGCAGGGTTATTTCTGCTACAACGCGCTTTCCGCGGGTATGCAGCGAGTTTAAGTGAGAGTGCTTTTTATCGGTATCAAGATTAGCGGCTAGTACAAAGTGCTCGATAGGACGTGGGTAGTTCGCTTGTATCCACTCACAACCCGCTTTAGTGGCTTTACTTACCATGTTCTGACCTGCCGCATCGCCGCAGGTGAAATTGAATCTTAGCCAGCGAAGCTTAGACGCAGCGTACTGCTCGATATCCCTTAGTTTGCCCACGCTGGTGGTTTTATCACTGGCGCGTTTGATGGCTTCAAAGTTTTGCTCAACCCATTTGCCAAATTCGAGGGCTTCTCTTGCGTTAGAAAACGCGAACATAGGCGCTCGCTGCATGGCATCGTCAATGACTGTGGTAGTTATGCCCCCAGCCTCTCTTGTTAAGCGCATGCCTCTACTGTAGCTGGCGGTCAAGGTGCCCTCTGTTGTTGCCATTGGCACATAGAACTCACCTTTGGCATGCTCTCCGTTCACTAGCATTGGGCCTGCAAAGCCAATAGGCACCTGTGCAACGCCGGCGAAGTTTTCTATGTTTCCCGATAAGGTTTCGGGCGGT
This sequence comes from Alteromonas alvinellae, assembly GCF_902705805.1. NCBI lineage: Bacteria > Pseudomonadati > Pseudomonadota > Gammaproteobacteria > Alteromonadales > Alteromonadaceae > Alteromonas > Alteromonas alvinellae. The sequence goes on from NZ_CACSIH010000203.1 coordinate 28,348, forward strand.
ATGGAATAGTGTCCTAAGTGGTTTAGCTGAGTGCCGGTCTCGCGCGCAATGAATTCGCGGCGTGTTCGGCTCATGTCATCGGTATAGTCGTTGTCTGAGGAACGTGGGATTTTAGGCATTGGGCCACTCCTTTTTTCTTTCATAATAGGAGTGCTGATACCGAATGAGAACTGTTTACAATTTATACATGAGGATAAGTGCCACCTATGTATGCGCTTTTTATGTAGAAAGGCGTTAAATTCACCTTTCTACACGCAAAAAGCGGGGATGTTGCTTATTTCGAATTCATAAGCGACACGCGATAACCCCGCATAAAGCAAATGATACTATACTTTTTTATCCAATTTTGACTGAAGTATAGCAATCTCTTCTCTGCGTTTTTTATCGGCTAGAGGGCGGTTGGCTTTTTCAGGGGCGTTTTGAGCACGGATTAAGAACCCTTGGGCTTCTTCGTATTCACCATCGTCGAAAAGAAACTCAGCATAAAAGAAGTTTTGGTCCATACCTTCTGGGTTAATTTCTAATGCACGCTTAAATAATTGTTTTGCCTTCTTATCGCTTCCAAAGCTAACTGGCCAGCCTGGTACTTTATGATAAAGTGCCGCTAATACAGTGAGTGCCGTCCCCTCTAATACCGCTTCCTCTTTTTCAATGGCACGTTCTAAATTTTCCTTCGCACTTTCAGCAAAGTCCAGGGCACCTAAACCGCCTTTCGCACTTGCAGTACTTGATTGAGAGATAGCTAGCCAGGTCAGTGCTTCAGCGCTATTTTCTGATTGCTCGACTAACACTTTCGCCTGCGCAATCAGTGCAGAAAATGCCTCTAATTGGGCTTCACCTTCAAGCTCATAGTTCGTTTTTGCCCACGCGTGTTGTAACGGTAGTAAATCAGGGGTGTTTGCATGAACCGTAGATATCGACAACGTAGTAATAAGGATGAATAGAAAAGGAGAGAAGAAATTCTTTTTCTGCATGAAAAGTCGCCTTTATAAGATAGAGGTAGTTAGGAATAAACGAGATAACTCGACGAAATTGTTAGTAATTTCATGAATTATCGTTGAATCGGCGGCTAATCTAACGGTATTTGCAGCGAAAATCTAATACTTGTTGAAAATGGAAAGGCAATAAGAGCATTGCCTTTCCCTGTATACCTTTAGGGTGACTAACTTTTTCTCGCTATTTTCGCTTCCAATAAAGCGATCTCTCTTTTGCGACCTGAATCTGCAATAGGACGATCAGCGCGCGCTGGGGCGTCGAGCGCTTTCTTGGCAAACTTGAGAGCTTGCTCGTATTTTCCATTATCGAACAAGTACTCGGCGTAGAAATAGTTGGGGTCTATCCCGTCAGGGTTTATTTCAAGTGCATGCTTCAGCAATTTCTCAGCTTTTTTGTCGTTACCAAAGCTAATAGGCCAACCCGGAAGCTTATGGTACAGCACGCCTAGACTGGTCATCGCTGAGCCCGAGAGTGCATTTTCATCTAGTCGCATTGCATGTTCGAAACTCTTACGAGCATCCTTTGCGTAGTCCAGAGCACCAAGTCCCCCTTTGGCACCGGCTGTACTGGATTGAATTATGCCTTGCCAAATCAATAACTCAGGGTTATTGGGTTCCGCCTTTACGAAAGATTTAGCGGTATTAATAAGGGCGACGAATGCTTTTTCCTTTTCTGCATCATCAAGTTCATAGTTAATATGTGCCCATTGATGCTGAAGTATCTTTAAAGGGCTGGTAGCCGTTTCGCTTAAGGCTGATGTCGGCGCTGTACTTTCTGTGACTTCGTTAGCTTGAGCCATAGCAGTGTGACTTAATGCCAAACCGAGTCCCAGAATTACCGTGGTGCTAAGCGTGGTTAATTTCTTCATGATAATGTCCTCGTGTTAAACCAGCTTGTTACCCAGACGGGTTTCGTTTTGAGCGCTGGTCTGTTTGTCTTGTGATTGCGTTTTTTGAAAGGCATAGCGTTTAATTGTTGGAAGTTTCTTTGCCAACGCATTGTCAACAACACTAGGAACTAGCGCGTTAAGCTTGGCAAAAAAGCGTTCAGCACGTCCGAGCGCGACCCTTGGCAAATTGTTTTCTAACTGTTTAATGAATGCTTGCGCTACTGCATCAGGCTCGTCTGTCTGGTTGCCCAATGCCTCATTTAGCGCATTAGCGCGATCGTCATTTATGTCGGTACGCGTTGCGCGTGGCGCTAGATAGTGAAATTTAATTTTGCTATCGCTGAATTCTCTGTGCATCGCTTCCGTCCAGCCTTTCAAAGCGAATTTAGTTGCGCAGTAGGTTCCGTGCGCAGCAAAACCTATGCTTCCAAAAGCTGAGCCTACATTCACGACGTGCGCAGACGGTCTACGTTCGAGTAACGGCAGTAGGCGTTGGGTTAGTAGCATCGGAGCCAGCATATTTGTCGACACAATTGACTCGATTGGGGTGCCCTCAAACTCGCCCACATAGGTAATGCCAGCATTGTTAACCAGAATACTTAAAGGAAGTCGTTGGCAGGCACTTACTACTCTATCTCTGCCTTCATCTGACGTAATGTCAGCCACAATGGCAGTATGATGAAGGGTTAAATTTTGTTGCAGCTGTTCTAGCTTCGCCTTACTTCTGCCAGTTAGGATAATGTGCGCGCCTTTTTCATCAAGCGCCTTGGCTATTGCTTGACCAATACCGCCAGTTGCACCTGTAAGAAGTACCACTTGATTACGCCACTGAATATTCATTGTATTTACCTTAACGTGTTATCAATTTACCTCGGGGGATAAGCACCAGAGGTAAACCCTTGAATTCAAGCAACCTGTTCCAAGCCGTGTTCAGGTGTTAATTCGCGAAAGATATCTCCGTATAAGCGATAAAACATGTTCGCGCTGTGAATGATCATTTGCTGCTCTTTGGGGTCAGTAATTTTGTTCATAAGCCCTTCAAAGAAAACAATGTGCTCTTGGTCTAGCGCACCGTGAGAGGTAAGGTATTTAAACGCTGATTTAGGCAGAGATAACTTGTCTTTGATTTGTTTTGCAGCCGCGTCGGCAAGCGCAATACTTGTGCCCTCTAAAACGAATACCATGCCGAAGAAATACAGTGGGCTTTTGCGTGCTATTGCATCAAAAGCATAGGCAACCATTAATTCGGTGGCGGGTGCAGGCTGACTTATCCTCGCCTGTTCTTTATCAACGCCACAGGCTGCAAGGTCGTTAAGGATCCACTCTTGGTGACCCATTTCTTCTTCAATGTATTCACCAATTGCTTCTCTTAGCCATTCCTTATCTTCGTTGAGTTTGGCACCTGTAGCCATAAGCAGGGGAACAGTAAACTTAACGTGATGATAAGCCTGTTGAAGAAAGGCAATATAGTCGTTTAGGTTAAAATCACCGTTAAAGCAGCGTTGTATAATCGGCGCCTGTAAGAATGACTGTCTGGCATGTTCGGTGTTGCTTTGAAGTTGCTGATAGAAGTTCATAAATTATTCCTTGATAACAAATTGAGAAGAAAATGCTGTTGTACTTTGAACGCTGTACTGGTGTTGGTCTTGGCCCTGGTAGAGCATGTCTAAGTCAGTCGCGTAGCGGGCAATTATTGCGTCACGTTTCAGTTTTCCCGTTGGGGTAAGCAGTTGGTTTTCTGGCGTACAAAGACCGATGGTGGCGAAATTAACAACTTGCGCATAGTCAGGTAACTGCTTATTGATAAGCGCCACGGTGCTTTGAATCTGTGTATTAGAAATAGTATTGGAAGCGGGTACGAGGAGCGCGACACAGTAGGGTTTAGCTTCGCAATACACCAAAGCCTGCCTAAACAGTCCCGTTCCCAGCAATAAAGATTCAATCCACTCTGGCGATACATTTCTGCCAAAGCTGTTCACCATTATGTTTTTTATACGCCCATTCAGCGTAAGTGTGTTGTCAGAAAAAAAGCCTAAATCGCCGGTTCTGACCTGGGTCGGATAAAATGAGGAAGGTTGATTCAGATAGCCCAGAAAGTGGTTGCCTGTAACTACAATTTCACCCTCTTCGATGTGCAGTTGATTATGACCAAGCGTTTTTCCGGCACTGCCCATCGTATTGCAATTGGGCGTGTTCAATGTTGATACTGATACCGCTTCAGATAAGCCATAACCTTCAAATACTGGTAGTCCCTTCGCTTGAGCTTGCGCCAGCAAAGTGGGCGCTACATGTGCACCGCCAACAGCAATGAACATTAGTGATGAAGGTGGTGTCCAGCCCTGATTACATGCCTGTACTAGCACCATTAGCAAGTCGGGCACCAAGATCACAGACGTTGGTTGAACACGGTCTATCAGTGACAGCAGTGCGTTTGGATTGACGAGTTTGCTTCCTTGAAATCCGCGCTCAGATGCCGTGGCTAAATAAACCGTGCCGCCGTGGTACAGAGGGGCGTAAACACCTGCAATATTTTCAAGTAGGGTAGACAATGGCAGTAAACACAGGTGGTTCACTATTTCTGGTTGAACAGCGCGCTCAATAGAATGGGCAACTTTCCATTGAGATTCAGTTGACAGGCACACGCCTTTCGGTGAGCCCGTAGAGCCAGAAGTAAAGGTTATTTTATTAGTACCTACAGGTGTGTATACACGAGAGTCATGTTTGAGTGGATGAGCGACAATGTCGTGTTCGCTATCAATAACAGTCGGTGACTCACTCCATTCACTTAGTTCACCACCGCGATTGGTCAATAAAAAGTGACACTGGCTCTCATTTAATACATGTTCTTGTTGGGAAGCGGTAAAAAATAGCGGAACGGGGACACAGCAGACGTTAGCCTGTTGGCAGGCTAAATCAGCAATCACCCATGCAAAGCTATTGTCAAAGGCAATGCCCACCCTCTCGGCATTGTGGTTTGTTATCCAGCTTGCGAGGCTCTCGACGGCGCTCAAAAGGGCGCGGTAAGTCATTGAACCGTCTTTGCATTTCAGCGCAACGTCATCGTCGTGCCCGTTTATATACTGATTAAGCAACATACGCTGTTTCCTTTTTTGTGCAGATATTTTGCGTTAACGCATCCACATTTGCGGAAATAAGCTCAATTGCACGTTGGTAATGAGCATTAAGTTCAGGGCAGCCAATTATGTGTTGGGTTACGTGATGTAGCGACAGGGCAGTAACCTGAGGAGCGGTGTCATAATAGGTGCCCCAGTCATCGCTATTCCCTTTAAGTTTTGACGCATCGGCTTTAACAAGGGGGAGGAGTTGAATACCCGCGCCCATGAGTAAAGAGGTGAGCTGTGAGGTCGCACTGAAAACCAGATATTTGCTACCACATCGTTTTAAAACGAAGAACAGGGCAAATAACAAGGGGAGGGTATAGCGCGATGCACTGCTAAAAAGGTTACCAACTTCAGCAATATGCGCTCTGTTTACTGTTATCCCTTGTAAGGTGAGGGCAGTTTCTACCGAAGTGTTAAGGTATTGCTCTATAAAAAGAGAATTATACTGACCATCATAGGCGGCAAATCTTGCGCCTGCGGCGGCTTTAACTCCCTTAGCGTCAAGAGCAAACAGCATAGGCATAAAGGAAGTCACTCGTGCGTTGTAGCGAGCTTTAAAACCACTCGCTATAAACGCTTCAATACGGCGGCGGGCATTATGTCCATGTTTTGCCGCGATAAAGGTTATAGCGGGCTTTTCCTTTGAGACAATCGCAGATTGCTGACTAGCAATCTGGGTTGGAACTGAAGCTAAAACGTGACTCATAAACATGCTCATTGGTTTTGCGATGTTATGAGTATTTACGCGAGACCTTAAGAGAACCTTAAGTGGGAAAAACTTTTACAAATGTCAGTCCAAAATGTTAAGAACGCCCAAGCTAATTAATCGCTTGAGCCGTCATAGCTATTAAAAACTGGGCCGTTAGCCGGTAAATCACAGGTAGCGTTCGCAGCAGTGGCAGGAAGCAATAACCATTCGTCACGGTGGGCTACGCCCAGTGAAGTGGCTTGTGATAAGTCTACACACTGAAATTTGTAGTCACTTGGAACTAACAGAAAGCGTTGACGTATTGGAGGTCTAACCCGCTGGCCTGAAATCTTTGTCTGCTCGCGGGAAGGCTCGGAAGTATCGGTCAACCAAGCCCACGCTGTACCGTTTTCTACTTCTTTCGGAGTATGGTAACCAAAATGAGCCATTTCAAAGGGTGAATAAAGCAAATACTGTTCTTTAAAGCTGACTATCCCTACCTCGAAGGCAGTTGAATCCTTCGTCAACATATTACTTATTTGGCTTTCTGCATTTTGAAGGACTATACGGGGAGTACGGTAGTCGTTTAGCAGCCATGCACCGAATGTGGAAGGAATTACAGTTAAAATGAAAAGCCATGCCAGTAATTGGCGGGCGAGTAATTCTCCATCCCCTGCGTTGCGCTTTTTATTGTAAACATAGTAGACAATATGAGTACAAAGCCCAGCGAAACCGAGTACAAGTAATACAATGCTTAAACGAACAAGGGTTTCGCTGTCGCTGTCAAAGCGCGTCATAAGCTTAACAGCGGTGGGCTCGTGAAAAAGCAGTGCTAAGCCAGCAATCAATAAAACGGCAGAGATTAACGAAGTAACTGCGCGCGCAAAAAGCATCAATCCTCTTGATACAGTCGAATTCGCAAGTACCAGACCTGCAAGCATACTCAACGCAGGCAGTGCCGGTAGCACATAAACACCACGTTTACCTGGGCTGATACTAAAGAAAATGACAACCAATATTACCCATATCAACAAGGATGAGTAAGCGGGGTTGTGAGTAAGTACATTTTTTAACGACTTAGCTTTTGATACAAGTATGGCAATTGGAGTTATCCAAAATACAGGAATAACTTCAACAATATAGTAATACCAGGGCTCTATGTGGTGCCAGGCATTGGCATATCGCTCAGCCGTTTGTTTAAACAAAATGTTCGACAAGTATTGTTGTATTTGAGGCTCTTGTTTTATCAAACCAAGATAAAGCAGAGGTGCAAGCCACATCGCCACAACTGATAGCATGATTAAGGGGCCAAACAACATGCCCAATGACCACTTGCCGCGATGTGAGCCGCTGGTAAATGCGAAAAATGCAATGGGGATAAATAAAAGAACAGGTAAAAAGCCAACGCCTTTGGTTATGATCCCAAGCCCCATAAAGAACCATGCTGCAAAGTACCACCGCCAATTAACATGCACATAAAAGTGCTGAATGAGTCCGTAGACGCCAATCCAAATAAAGCAGGCGACAAGGGCATCTATTTGAGCGAATTTGGCTTGAATAAGAAACTGAGGGCTCAGTAGAAGTACGAGCATACTCAACATTGCCGCTTTTTCATTGGCAAGTCTTAGCGATAGCTTGTAGGTTAACCCCAAAGTGACAAGGCTTGCGATAGCGTTAGGCAGGAGCATAGCCACCTTTAGGCTACCCGTAATAAGGTAAAAGAAGGCAATACACCACATAAACACAGGGGGCTTGTCTGGATAAATTTCGCCACCGCGCATGGGCACAAGCCACTGTCCGCTGTTCACCATCTCTTTTGCGACCAATGCGAATCGAGGCTCATCGGGGGGCCAAGCATCTCTGAAACCCAGACCAACAAATATCAGAGCACAGGCAAAAAAGAACAGGGTAGAGGCATGGCTATTTGAATTAAGCATAAGCCTCACGACGGCTCACTCCTACGAGCAATGCCTGATAAGGATAGAAGTAGAAGAAGGCTAATGATTAAGCCACCAATTTGTAAAGGCTGTTCGAGGGAACTGACAAATCGAGAACCGCTTCCAAGCAAGGTAAATAAAAAAGTTTGAGGCGCAAAGCCGATTGCACTTGCAGCAATAAACGGGACAAACGGAACGCTTAGCACACCTGCGACGGCGTTTGTGATTAGGTTGGAGCCAACAGGGAATAAACGAACAATTAGCACATTGCGAAAACTGCGTTTGGCCAGTTTGTTTTCAACAGGCTTTAATCTTGTACCTAAAAGACGGACGGCAAGTGAGCGCAGAGGGCCATTTGCTAATGCATAGGCTATACATGCTGACAATACCGTTAGCAACAAGGCAATTAATCCTCCCTGCAATGCGCCAAAGCCCACTCCGCAAAAAAAACTGACAGCCTGACGGGGAAAACCCATGGTTAAAAGTACAACACAACCACTCAGTATCATGCACAGCGATTGCCAATTTAAATTTGAAATATAGGCATTCAACCAATCTGTATCATCACCGTGCTTCCATACTTCACCAGTGACCTCAAGCGACACATAGCAGATAAGCGCGATGCTTGCTGCCCCGATGAAAAACTGTATGAAGCTTTTGAGGCGGCGAAGATTAGTCTTCATGACCAATTCCGCTGGCAATGTGATTAAGTTTGTTTCTGTACATTAGCCATCTGACGCCAAGCATATCGATGATCCCTGCCCAGCCACGATTCCACGCTGTGTAATTTGATTTACCTTCTAAGCGCGCGCGATGATTAACCGATACACATACCACTTCTCCCCCAAGCCTTTTAGTTAAAGCGGGAATATATCGGTGCATATGGTCGAAGTAGGGCAAAAGTAAAAAGGTACTTCTTGGGAGGAGTTTCAAGCCACAGCCCGTGTCTGGTGTGTCGTCCTGCAGGATCCACTGGCGAACACGATTGGCAACTTTAGACTGAAATCGCTTCCACGGGGTATCTTTTCGCTTTTTACGATGTCCGATAACGCAGAAGTGCACTGTATTAGTGTCTTTAGCTGCGCGAATAAGTCGCGGTATATCAGCAGGATCGTTTTGCCCGTCAGCATCAAGGGTGATGATCCACTTTCCTTTTGCCTGTAAAACGCCGTGAAAAACCGAAGTGCTTTGACCGCAGCTCATAGGGTGGACGATGACACGACAACTTACCGGCAAGGTGCTTGAAAGGTTATGCAGCAAGGATAGGGAGTCGTCGCTGCTACCGTCATCAACAACAATAATTTCTGTCGTTGTACTTGGAACCACTTCTGCAATTTCTCGTAACAAAGCAGAAAGGTTTTTGGCTTCATTTTTAGCAGGTAAAACAACACTGACGTCAAACTGGTGCATAAGAATATTTGGTAAATCATCGAATGACGTGCACTTTAAATGTTGAACCTTAAGGAAAGCTTAAGTTAGGCGCTAAAGTGCAAACTTGCATTAAAATTCGTATTCCAACGACATGCGAAGTGTGTGATCTTTACTGTCACCATTTAGTCCGGCAATAAAGCCCAGTTCCCATTTTAACTGCTTTTGTCGGTCAAAGCGTTTTATACCCATGAATGCTGGACCAACCCCGGTAAAATCCTCTGCTACATACACTTCCAATCCAGGTTGTACTTCAGGGATCCAGCGATACCTAAACTTGGCTTTAAATTCGCTTTCCCATTCATTCTCAACAGTTTGACCCCACTCGTACACCAAGCTAACGTTAGTTGTTAAACTGAATTGGCCAAATTCTTTTTCTGTTAATATCCCCGCTTTAACTTCCCAGTCATCGGTATTGTGCTGCTTTTCCAGCTCAAACAGCGTTGCCCAATCAGCCCAGTATCGCCCTTGTTCAGTCATCATCCAGCGTAACTCTACTTCGTAGCTTTCTAAGCCAAAATCTTCATTTTCATCCCGCGCACCGACAAGGTATGTCTCGAGGATCATAAATTCTGAAAGTGCATGGCCGAATGAGAAGCGTTGCATTAAAACATTGCCATCGTCATTTTGTCTTGAGGTAAGTCGCCACTCAAACTCACGTTCAAAGGGTAATACATAAGGGTGATAAACCTTATCTACGGTAAAATTATCTGCATAACCGTTACTTGAAAACACGGCGCATAATGCGATAGCAGTAAGGAGAAAACGTCTCACTGTGCGACCTCCTGAATTTCATCAGAGAATCTCTTTTTTGAAGAAAAGAAAGCAATTAAATTAGGCACGATAAGTGCGAAGAAAAACACCAATAAATAGCTCGTCGAGGGCGTAGCCTCATAGCCAACGAGAGAATTCAGAAGATGACCATATTCGCTATTGTCGCTAATTATTGTGCTGCTATCCCATAGCTGCCTTGGCGATGGGAAGGTGTCAGTTTGTTCCAATAGTAATGCGATATTAGCGGTTTGAGCTGCCACAAATGTGGTTGCAAAAAAGTATGTTGCTCGCTTGCTAACAAAATGGGTGAGCAAAATATTAAGTAGAATCGCGATGCTAATACTTATACCCAGACCAATAATAGTGCCCAAGAGCAATAACGTACTATCACTATTACGTGATAACTCGGAAACAAAATAAACTAAAAAGTGCAGCGAATTGGGTAAGCCAATACCTATTACTAGCAGGGTGAGGCCTAGACTGAACCTATTTGAGATACGTGACGGCAAAAGTACAACAAGGCACATACCCAACCACGCAATAAAAAACAGTATTGATTTGAGATACTCAAATCCGGCACCTTCTGATAGCTGCGATACCAGTCCTAGCTTGGGGTAGGTAAATACAGCGAGCAATACCAGCAGCAACACCCGCCACGCAACGGCAAGCGTAGACACACGCGGCAGCGCCAGCAATACACTAATGAGCAGGAATATGGGCAAGGTGTCACGCAAGAAGAGAACGACAGTATTAATTAGCATCCAGCATGTCCTCTTTGTTTTTAACTATTACCTTTCCTACGGCGCTATTAGGATGAAACTCGCCAAAAAAAGGATACTCACCGGCTTTTAATGGGCCAATAAAGATGGTCCCTCGGCTTTTCGCAAATATCACTTTTTCTCTGTTCAACGAAAAGCTATCTATTTCTTCGGGAGTATCATCGAAATTGACAAAGGTTAGCTTTACTTTTTGCCCTGCAGGCACAATCACTTCCTGAGGAAAGAATAAGTGCTCTTTAATTTCCACCACCACTTCAGGTAAGGCGAACGCAAGGGGCGTATAAAATGCACAAAGGGCTGAAAAGCAGAATAAAGAAATCTTAGAGTATGTAGTCATTGGAAAATGCCACCCTAACTTCTAATCCCCCGAGCGAACTTTCATCTAAAGAGAGCTCAGCCCCGTGTAATACAACGATTTGTTCTACAATGGCTAGCCCCAAGCCGCTTCCCGAGTGAGGGGAGCTGTTAGATGCTCTTTTGAACCGGTTTAGCACGACAGCGCGCTGGTCAGCAGGGATGCCTGGCCCAGAATCGCATACGCTTAAAATAAGCTCGTCTTTCCGTCGTTCAATCCTAATTATTATTTGTGCACCGCTAGGCGAGTATTTACTCGCATTGCTCACTAAGTTCTGAAGCAAGGTGTAAAGGACAAATTGAGAACTTAGCAACCAGGCCTCTTCTCCTTCCAGTGCTATCTCTTGGTTTTTATTTTCAATAGCGCCGTATAGGTCACTAATTACCTCTTGCGCGACCACGTGCACATTTACAGGTTCTCGCTGTTCTGCAAACGTTTCTGGGCTGGTGCGAGTAAGCAAAAGGAATTGATTTACCGCGTGGATCATTCTGTCAGTGTCTGCTTTAAGGGGAGCTAACACGTGGCCTTTTTCACCTAACTCGTTCGCTATATTGTGAATGTTTATTTTCATCACGCTGAGCGGAGTTCTAAGCTCATGCGCTGCGTTTGATGCGAATTGCTGCTCTCGTTCGAACGCTGAATTTAGTCGCGTGAACATAGTGTTTAACGTACTAACAACAGGGCTAAGTTCACTGGGCTCACGGGATAACGCAAAGGTAGAAAAATCATTACCCTGTCGGCTGGCAAGGAGTTTTGATAGGTGTTTTAACGGCGATAGTCCCCAAGTAATGCCAAAAAAGAGAATGAATGCAAGAATAGGCACACTAATTATAAAAGGGGTGATGGCGGCTACAGTTAGCGAGTCAGTTAAAGTGAAGCGACTACTTACGGGTTGAGCCACCATATACCAGCTATCATTATTCGGGTTAAACCGGGTATGTACCCGCCAGCGTGTACCCAGTGCGTTTACTTCAGAAAAGCCCTCGGAGAAGCTGGTTAATGGCGTGCTTAGCGCGTCAGTAGATGAGCTGGCCAGCTTACCATGTTTCCATACTTGGAAGAAAAGTGTCTGTTGCTGTGTGCGGGTGCCGCTATCTACGTAAGAGATTGCGCGGGATAGCTCAACTAATTCGTTATCTAACAAGGTATTCGATATACCCAGCGTTGCGCGGTAGCCTTTAAGTGCTGCACTAAATATCACTAAAACAAGCGCGCTGATCAGTGTTAGAATTAGAAAGCGGCGAATTGAAGACAATTCACTCCCCCGATTTTGAAATGCAATAACCGACGCCTCGAATAGTCTTAATAAACTCAGGAGGCATTTTTTTACGCAAATTACTCACGTGTACTTCTATTGTGTTGCTTGCCACTTCCTCTCCCCACTCATAAAGTTTATTTTCCAGCTGATCTTTACTCAGTATGCGCCCTGCGTTTTCAATAAGCGCTTTTAGTAGCATGAGTTCACGTCGAGGTAAGTGAACGTTTTGATTGTCGATAGTAAGCGTATGATGGGCAGTATCAAGGCTGACATTCTTAACACTAACAATGGTGTGAGATGCTGTGCTCAGACGACGCTCAAGTACTCTAATCCTAGCTAACAGTTCTTCTATTTCAAACGGTTTAGGTAAGTAATCGTCGGCGCCTGCATCTAAGCCAGAGATTTTGTCTAGCGTTTTGTCCCGTGCAGTTAAGATCAAAACAGGAAGCGTTGCGTTTTTCTTTCGAATAGATTTTAGTACGTCGAGGCCATCTGTGTCGGGTAAACCCAAGTCAAGAATGACAATGTCACTTTGGCCCGCTCGAAGCGTTGCAAGGGCATCTGCGCCTGAATAAACACAGTCTACCGTGAAGTTGGCATTCTTTAGTGAAAGGGCGAGGGCGTCAGACAACGGCCTATCGTCCTCTACAAGCAGTACACGCATAAAAAACTCATTGATAAAAAACAAATCAAAACACTAAACGAGAGACCTTAAGAAAACCTTAAGTGCTTAGTGTTTTACTCTGACATCTCTTTTTCGAGCGCGCGTATTGCTATATCTTTGTATTTATCCCAACGCGCGTAATCTAGTTTATAAGGTATTGTTGGGTTGCCGAGCTTGTGAATTTTTCTACTTTCAGCATCGGCAAGCATTTCTGCTTTTCTGTGCCCTTCGAAGCTATTGAAGATACGTTCGAGTTCTCCATCGTCTAGAATCCTGATAAGACCTAATCTCAATCTATTCGCGAGGGCAGGGTTATCTGGGCTAACAAAAAAGTACTCATAGTTGGGGTATTTTAATAGGTGGAACTGCTCTAAAGAGACATGCTTATCTTTGTGGCGTTCTAAATCGCGGTGTACTTCGATAATATTGCGGGGAAAGGCGTCGACAAGGTTGCGAGAGACCATTGAATACATTGAGCCAAACCACGAACTCCAATCTTCTCCTTCAACTCTGTACCCATTAGCCGTTAAGACATCCATATCTGGCCAATCAGTGCCTTGAACCATTGTAAGGTTTTTCAAGGTTCGGCTATCGGCATCTTCGGTGAGTTCGCTTTGCCGGGATGGGTTAATAACAAGCACTCTGAATCCAGCAAATCCTTTGAGTAAAGGAAGCTTAATAGGAATGAGCTTTTGTTCTCGAGTCTGGTTCGTTACGCTCCACAGTACGTCTGCTTCTCCCTTTAATAGGGATAGCATCTGACGACTTTGCGTCATGGGCTGAGGATGAGGGACAAGGGTTATATCGCCATATTCCTTTGTTGCCTTAAATACGGCATTGAGCACAGCTACGTGATAACTTCCATAATCATCATCGGCAAACGCACGTGTATATACTAACTCCTCAGCATTTACACTGGACAAAAGTAGCGTGTGTAGCATCATCATTGAAGCTACGAAGCGAGACATTTTCATTTGTTTTTATATTGGTTCCGAACACAACAGTTTGACGTTACCTTAAATCTGTTTCTGTGTCATCGGCAGATGATGGAATTTTATCCATATTTTTTGTGCTTAGGGGTTCGCATTTCCTTCAATTCCTGTATAATTCGCGCCCTGCCCAGTTACGCCCACCTTTGGGAAGGTGGAAGAATCAGCCGGCTCGAAGGGGTCATTGTGTTGATTTTAAGGTGATTTCTGGTGTTCAGAAATCAGTAACGACGATATTATTCGGGTGAATTTGAAAATGAAAACTTTTGTTGCTAAGCCAGAAACGGTTCAACGTGACTGGTATGTGGTAGACGCCACAGACAAAACTCTAGGCCGTTTGGCTTCTGAAATCGCACTACGCCTTCGTGGTAAGCACAAGCCAGAGTACACACCTCACGTGGACACTGGTGATTACATCGTAGTAATCAATGCTGAGAAAGTTGCGGTAACAGGCCGTAAAGCGCAAGACAAAATGTACTATGCGCACTCTGGTTACCCAGGTGGTCTTAAAGAGACAAACTTTGAAAAACTAATTGCTCACAAGCCAGAAATGGTTATTGAAAAAGCAGTTAAAGGCATGTTGCCAAAAGGCCCTCTAGGTCGCGCAATGTTCCGTAAAATGAAAGTTTACGCAGGTGCAGAGCACAAGCACACCGCACAGCAACCACAAGTTTTGGACATTTAAGGAGCTATTAACATGGCAGATACTCAATACTACGGCACAGGCCGCCGCAAAAGTTCTACTGCTCGTGTGTTCCTACGTCCAGGCACAGGTAGCATTAAAGTAAACCAACGCGCTCTTGACGAGTACTTTGGTCGTGAAACAGAGTGCATGGTTGTTCGTCAGCCACTTGAACTTGTTGAAATGACTGAAAAGTTTGACGTATACATCACTGTTAAAGGTGGTGGTTCTAACGGTCAAGCGGGTGCAATCCGTCACGGTCTTACTCGTGCTCTTATGGAGTATGATGAGGCACTACGTCCAGCACTTCGTAAAGCTGGCTTCGTTACTCGTGACGCACGTCGCGTTGAACGTAAGAAAGTTGGTCTACACAAAGCGCGTAAGCGTCCACAATTCTCAAAGCGTTAATTTTTACGTTTTTTGTATTTGCAAAAACCCGGCTTATGCCGGGTTTTTTTGCTCTTTTTTCTATCACAAGTTGTTTGCGTGCCACATTCAGTAGAGTCTTCAAGCCTCTACAATTCATAACAAAGGTTTAATTTTCTGGAGTTATCTAACCAAATATTCTTCGAAACCTTGATTTCAGGCCTTTCCCTCAGTAAACCTAAACACACCTTTTGAATTAATTTATCGCTTAAATATCAGTAAAACCTTGTGTTTATAAGGGCTTTTCTTTTATCATTTGCGGTCGAAAATTTTGAAAACTTTCGTGACTTCGTAAATCAGTAAATTTTTGCTGTTATGTCGCTGTCATGACAAGCCATATGATGCATGACGCAAGCGTGATAAAACCAGTATAAGCTTGGGTTACACATCATAATTATCCAAACCTGGAGAAATGTGGATGAGCAATGTATCTGTAGATGCAACAGAGTCTGCACACAATGAAAACCAGCCAGAAAACAACAATCGTCGTCGGTTCTTGACCGTTGCCACGTCGGTAGTTGGTGGTGTAGGTGTCGTTGGTGCTGCTGTGCCTTTTATTGCGTCCTGGAATCCAAGCGCCAAAGCGAAAGCCGCCGGTGCTGACGTTGAAGTAGATATCAGCGGGATTGAGCCTGGACAGTTAGTACGTGTGATGTGGCGAAGCAAGCCTGTGTGGATTGTACGTCGTACGCCTGAAATTCTTGAAGAACTAGGCACGCACGAAGATAAGCTGAAAGATCCTAACTCTGAAGCTGAGCAGCAGCCTGCCTTTGCTCAAAACCGTTTCCGTTCAATGAAGGAAGAGTACCTTATCCTTGTTGGTATCTGTACTCACCTGGGTTGTTCTCCACAGCATCTTAAAGACGGTGCATTTGAAGAAGTGGTTGAAGGCGTTCCAGATGGATTCTTCTGCCCGTGCCACGGTTCGAAATTCGACATGGCTGGACGTGTATTCCAAAACGTTCCTGCACCGTTGAACCTGGTTGTACCGCCATATCAATTCGTTGATGACAATAACATCATCATCGGTTCAGAAGCGGAGGCCGTGTAATATGAATGCTTTCCTAGGTTGGATTGAAGAGCGCATCCCAATGATGCGCGTTGCGAATATGCACGCTCTTCAATATCCTGCTCCAAAGAACATGAACTTCTGGTATGTGTTCGGTTTTCTAGCAACTATTGTTTTGGTTAACCAGATTGTTACTGGTATTTGGTTGACCATGAACTTCGTTCCATCTTCAGAAGGCGCATTTGCTTCTGTTGAATACATCATGCGTGAGATCGACTACGGTTGGATCATCCGTTACATGCACAGTACTGGCGCATCGGCGTTCTTTATTGTGGTATATCTACACATGTTCCGTGGCATGATTTACGGCTCTTACCAGAAGCCTCGTGAGCTTCTATGGGTGTTTGGTATGTTTATTTACCTAGCGCTTATGGCAGAAGCTTTCATGGGTTACGTTCTACCTTGGGGACAAATGTCTTACTGGGGTGCGCAGGTAATCGTATCACTATTCGGTGCTATTCCTGTTGTTGGTCCTGACCTTGTTATCTGGCTACAAGGTGACTACGTTATCTCTGGCGCTACGCTTAACCGTTTCTTCGCACTTCACGTAATTGCGCTGCCTCTGGTTATCGTTATTCTTGTGTTCCTTCACATCATCGCTCTTCACGAAGTGGGCTCTAACAACCCAGACGGTATTGCGATTAAGCACAAGAAAGGCTCACTGCCTGAGTCTGAAAAGACGAAGTATGAAATTCACGAGTACTACACAAGCAAGTACGACATTGCTGATGACGTGTTACCGTTCTTCCCGCACATTGTTCTTAAAGACCTTGTGGCGTTCTGCGTGTTCTTAGCACTATTCACTTATGTGCTGTTCTTTGCCCCTGAAATGGGTGGTAAGTTCCTGGAACACCCTAACTTTGAAATTGCTAACCCGCTGAAGACTCCTGCGCACATTTTCCCTGTTTGGTACTTCACGCCGTTCTACGCCATTTTGAAAGCGGTACCTGATAAGCTGTTCGGTGTACTTGCCATGTTTGGTGCTATTGCTGCGCTATTTGCTCTGCCTTGGGTTGACCGTGGTCGCGTTAAATCATGGCGCTATCGTTGTGGCCTACACAAAGTAAATCTTATCGTGTTTGCAATTGTGTTTATCTTCCTAGGTTACTTAGGTGGTACACCACAAGAAAACTGGAAAATCATTGCATCGCAAGTTGCAACGGTAATGTACTTCGGTTTCTTCCTAGCACTGTTCTTGTACAGCAAAAACGAAAACACTAAACCTGTGCCAGAGAGGATTTCTAAATGAAAAAAATGATGTGCTTTTTAGCCTTCTTCCTACCTGGCGTAGCGCTTGCGGCAGGCGGGAACGTACACCTAGATAAAGCCCCTATCGATTTAACCGATAAGGCGTCTTTACAACGCGGTGCACAATTGTTCATGAACTACTGCTTAGGCTGTCACTCAATGAAGTATCAGCGCTATCAGCGTTCATTCCAAGACTTGGGTATTCCTGACGAACTAGGTCAAGAATACCTGCAGTTCACGGGTGAAAAAGTGTCTGACTACATCACTCGTGCAATGCCAGAAGAAGCCGCTGCTGGCTGGTTCGGTGCTGCTCCACCAGACTTAACGCTAGTGGCTCGTGTTCGTGGCGAAGACTGGATTTACACTTACCTGCGATCTTTCTATGTTGACGAAAGCCGCCCATTTGGTGTGAACAACACAGTATTCCCAGAAGTAGGTATGCCACACGTACTTCAACCACTTCAAGGTACGCCAACACGTACTTATGAAGAGCAAATGGTTGATGGCGAAATGGTTAAGCGTTATGTAGGCATTAAGTCAGATGGTACTGGCGCAATGTCTCCTGACGAGTACGACCAAGCCGTTGCCGATATCGTGAATTTCCTAGAGTACACAGGTGAGCCTTCTAAACTTGAATCTCACAAAATCGGTAAGTGGGTACTTATCTTTATCGCAGTATTGTTTGTATTTGTTTACTTACTGAAGAAAGAATACTGGCGAGAAGTGCACTAATCGCGCAGATTTATGTATAATATGAAAAGGGGGCTTCTCGCCCCCTTTTTTTGGTATTTACTCGTGCTACCTGAAAACCCTTCCCAATAGGCTCTTCAGGTAGCACGAGTTAACGTAATAAGCTTACCGTTTGTAAGCGTAAACTTGTTTCTCGACGGAGGAAATTGAATGGCCGTAGCCGCGAATAAACGTTCTATTATGACGTTGTTCTCTGACACAATTGATATTTATAGCCACCAGGTGCGTATTGTGTTGGCAGAAAAAGGTGTGGGTGTTGAAATCAGCTATACAGATCCTAGCAACTTGTCTGAAGATCTGTTGGAGCTTAACCCTTACGGTACTGTTCCAACTCTAGTTGATCGCGAACTTGTACTTTACAAGTCGCACATCATCATGGAATACCTTGATGAGCGTTTCCCTCATCCACCACTTATGCCGGTTTACCCAGTATCACGTGGTCAAAGCCGTCTTATGATGCACCGCATCGAGCAAGACTGGTACTCGCTTGCTGCCCGTATTTTCCGTGGCGAAGGCGACGTAGAAGCAGCGCGTAACGAGCTACGTGAAGCATTGCTATCACTAGCGCCTGTATTTGGTGAAATGCCTTACTTCATGAGTGAAGAGTTCAGCTTAGTGGATTGCTACCTTGCTCCGTTATTATGGCGTTTACCTGCACTAGGTATCGAACTAAACGGCGCTGGCAGCAAAGAAATTAACGCTTACATGAACCGTATTTTCTCTCGTAGCTCATTTAAAGCGTCTTTGACTGACCAAGAGCGTGAGATCCACAACCCGCTATGACATCTATGACGTCAAACCAGCCCTATTTGCTTAGGGCTTTTTATGAGTGGATTGTTGATAACGATTTAACGCCGTACATTGTGGTAGATGCAACCAACGAGTTGGTTGAAGTCCCTCAGGAGTTCGTGAAAGATGGTCAAATCGTCTTAAACGTATCGCCTAGTGCGTGTGTTAACTTTTCTCTTGATTTAGATGGCTTATCGTTTCAAGCACGCTTCTCTGGGCAACCCAGAAGATTAAGCATGCCTTGTGAAGCGGTAATGGCAATTTACGCAAGGGAAAATGGTGCAGGTACGGTATTTGCCACTGAAGAAGATGTGGCCCGTGCTCAGCAAGAGCGTACAGATACGTCTGAAGATACGCCTCAACCTAGCGGCCCAACGTCGCTGGAAGATGCTGATGCAAGCGACGTGAAGGACGCACCTGTTCCACCTAAAAAGGGTAAGCCTACCCTCAAGGTTATTAAATAGCTTATTAAGTAACTTATTAAATAGCTTATCAAATAACGTATTAGCCTGGTTTTGTGAAGTTTATCTACTCAGCAAAGCCAGCGCCTATCTTTCTTATTCCCGTTAAGTTTTATCTCCGTTTCCCCTTCGCACAAAAGTAAAAACACCCCATTACCTGTGTAATAGGGCGCTTTCACGTGTACTGCGTTCGACCATTTAACGGGTTCGGGTTATCACCACGCGGCTCGTTGGGAAATCAAAACGATGGGCCTCGGTTAGTACCGATGTAGACAGGCCCTCACGGCTTGGATCGTCAGCGTTTGCACTAGTGACTACACCTTGGTGAAGTCTTACTGCATCGGCAAGATCATCCCTTACCACATCATAGCCCGCAGCTTCTCCGCCGCCACCCGCTGCACTAGCGGCAGGGCCTGGCATCGTAGCAGCGGTTTCTGTGTTTGCTTCTGTACCCGCATCCCAAGTCACTGTCATGAACGTTTTTATATCACCAACCGCCATGTTGCTTACATTCGCAGCGTTTAAGCCGGTGAATGCGTCGTTGGTGTTGACCAGCATGGTCGTTACCGTAAGGCGAAGGTCGTCAGCATCGAGTTCTGGAACCACAAGAGTTAGTTCTGCGCCCATTGAGCGAGGACCCAATATGCCCCCAGAGTTTTGCGCATCCAAAAAGTCCGTGGAGTCCATGGCTTCAGTAATGACCATAGACGGGTCACCGCCTTCAGCCATTATTTCAATGCCCATGCTGGCTGGCTCGCCTTCATTAAATGAATGGAAGCCTGACTCATGCAATATGACAGCGGCAGGTGCAAAGGGTTGAGAGTAGGTTAAGTTGGTAATTTGTACGGTATAAACCGCAGAATTACCGTTAATACCGTCTTGTCCGTCCGAACCGTCTTGACCATCCGTACCATCTTGTCCGTCAGTACCTGCTTCCCCCTGCGGACCAGCTGGTCCTTGAGGGCCTGTATCACCATCGTCGCCGCAGGCAGCAAGAAGCGCTGAAAGCATCAATAATGTACTGAGTTTAATTATTGGATTATTCATCGTATTGGCTCCTTAAGATGCAGGAACAGTAATAACTATACGTGCTACTGGGTTCAACCAACGGTGTACGGTAGAGTCCAGATCACTTGCACCAGCGGCGCTATCAGTATCACCAAGCGCATTGCGGTGGATGTGTACTGGGCCATCTTCACCATCTTCAATTTCGCCATTAACGATTTGTGCACCCACACCCGTGCCACCTGTACCCAAATCAACAATACGAGTTGGAGCGCCGCCACCGGCAACACCCGGTACGCCATATCCACCCAGCGCATTTCCGGTTCCAGCTTCAACAACATCTGTACGGGCACTATTTAGTTCATCGTTAAGCTCAGTACCGGCATCGTATGCATTAAGGTAATAAGTGTAGGTACCCGGCTCGGTTGGAATTTCAATACTGTCCATACCAACAAAAGCGTCGTTAGTAGGTATTAGCATGGAAAGTAGCGAAAGATATGGCTTGTCCATAGTATCGAAGGGATAGCTTAACGTAGCTTTCGGCGCGAGAAGTCCGCCAAAACGGTGCCACGTATTTGAACCATTGTCGGTATCAACAGGGCCGAGTAACGCTTCAAAGTTTGCGCCGCTTGAATCAGCATTTTGTTCGTCGTCAATAACACCCGCTTCAGCTAACCACGCTAGAGCTGATGACGCAGGTTGCCCAACTTCAAAGGCATCGACGGTGTCATCGTGAGCTATGACTAAGCGCGGCGTAAAACTCTGCGCCTGAGTCAGGTTGGTAATTTCAATGTCTAAAGTGACAGCTTGGCTTACTGATACTGCTGCTAGCGACAAAAGCGTTGCGCTAGCAAGTTTAGTGAATTTCATTTTATTGTCCTTATTTATGGCTTAAATCGCATAAAAATTTAGGGCAGTAAAATGTCCAATTCATCACAGAACTTTCACAAAACGCACACAGATTCGTCTCAATAAATAACAGTGCTGTTATAAATTCTGAATTTATATTTTTTATAAAAAAATTGTAATCACTGTGAAAGAAAACCACGAACGCACTGGTCTTGTTTTTTATTGGCGAATTAGGAGCGAGATATGATCCTTATCATCTACAGTGGAAATATGTTTCAACAGAACATATCGCAATGCTTAAGTAAGCATAGCTTTCTTTACGACGCAGTTTCTAATTTTCAATCCGCAGAGTCTTTGCTTAAGGCGCAACATTATTCGCTTATTATTGTTGAGTCGCATAGAGATATTATCTGCCTTAATCGTATAAAAGGCCTTGTTGAGACGAACCCAGAAAGTTGGGTGATGGCGGTGGAAAGTGACGCGATGGCAGACGATGTGGCCGACGAAGAGGTAGATGAAGCAAACTACTATGAAGTAGGCGTAGATGATTATCTATCAGGGCCATTTGATGCACGCATGTTTACTGCCCGTATTCGCTCCCATATGCGTAGGAGTATGCCTAGCCAAGAACATGTAAGACCATCTCAAGGTAGTGAAGAGCGCATCGAAATAGGACCCCTTAAAGTCGACCAGCGATTTCATAGCGTAACCTTAAATGGCCAAGTGCTAACGCTAACGGCTAGGGAGTTTGCGCTACTGGATTATTTTTGTCGTCATCCAAACCAAGTTTTTTCTCGCAATCAATTGCTCAGTGAGGTGTGGGGCTATAACCACGAAGGCTACGAGCACACGGTGAATACCCATATAAATCGGTTACGCACTAAGCTTGATAAAATCAACAGTATTGAAAATGGTGGACAGCTAGTAGAAACCGTCTGGGGTGTGGGTTACAAGCTGAACGTCAATGGATATATAGCGAAAGCGCTTATTGCATGAGTGTTGTTTAGCTCACCCATGCCCTATCAGGCATGAGAGTTCAAAATTAACTTAAATTAGAAACAGCGTCGCAGTACCTAAGAAAGCAAAAATACCCACTACATCGGTTATCGTAGTTAAGATAACACTGCCAGCTAGCGCAGGGTCTATCTTAAGACGCTTCATGATCATAGGTAAGGTTGCACCCGCTAAAGCAGCCGCAATCATGTTTACCATCATGGCAAAGGCAATAATTACGCCCAGCATGTAATCTTGTTTCCATAACGCAATGACAGAGGCAATAAGCACCGCCCAAATGGCACCGTTTAAAAAGCCGATGGATATTTCTTTACTGATAAGCCATCGTGAGTTACTGGCATTTACATGGCCTAGTGCCATACCGCGAATAACCAGGGTCAGCGTTTGGTTACCAGCCACGCCTCCCATACTCGGCACGATGGTATTTAAAATAGCTAACACAGCTAGTTGGCTGAGCGTTGCTTCAAATAAATCACTCACCATAGCAGCCATCAGCGCAGTGACCAAGTTAACGGCCAGCCACACGGAGCGGCGTTTAGTACTTTGCATAACCGGAGCAAAGGTATCTTCGTCGTCATCAAGACCCGCCATACTCATCATCGAGTGCTCGGCGTCTTCACGAATAATGTCAACCACGTCGTCAATGGTAATTCGCCCCACTAAGCGATGGTTTTCATCTACAACAGGTGCTGAAAGCCAATTGTATCGCTCGAACAGGCTTGCCACTTCATCGTCGGGCATATTCACAGGAATCGCTTCAGATTCCTCGTCCATAACGTCAGACACTCTATCGTCGGTATCTGCGGTGAGTAAACGGGTAACTGGAACAATACCAACAAGGTTGTCAGTTCGATTTACTACGTAAAACGTATCCGTATTCTCTGGCAGCTCGCCTTTTAAACGGATATAGCGCAAAACCACGTCAATGGTCACATCAGGGCGTAATGTGATGGTGTCGGTGTTCATGATGAAACCAGCGGTTTCTTCACCGTAAGACAGCGCTTGCTCTGCGCGCACGCGATCTTGTGCATCCATCGAATCTAGAATATCGGCCAGTACTGGCTCTGGAAGACTGCTTAGCGTCTCTGCTAAGTCATCGGTATCCATCTCTTCAAGTGCGTCAACCACATTAGCGGGAAGCATCTTTGTAATGATACCGTTTCGAACATCGTCAGAAAGTTCTTCTAAAATGTCGCCGTGAAAGTCACCATCAATGAGCTCCCATAATTCGTCACGGGTTCTGCTAGGGCTAGATTCAAGAATGTGGGCGACGTCTGAAGGTGGTAATTCAAGCAGAAGCTTACGTACAGATACGAATTGACCGTTGGTCAACGCAGCGTTGAGTGCGCGTAACTGAGTTTGTACGTATTTAGAAACAAGCGCTTCTGCCATAAGGCGTTATTCCTACAAGCTAAAAGATGAACAATGCAGGCCATAGAGCCTAAGTGGGCGTAGAATATCGCAATTATGATGAGTCTGTCATGATAATTGCGTAGGTTTTGCGCAGGATTTTAAGATAACTGCGCTAAGTGTTGATTTATTGGTCAATGGATTGGGCAAATAAGACTATTCGTCTTCGTTAAATCTTCCCTCAATAAGTTCTTCAATAGCTGCAAGTGCATCAACAGCATCACTGCCGTCCACAATTACATCTACCTGTTCACCTTGATGGCTTTCAAGCATCATTAATCCCAATACACTGCTTGCGTCTGCTTCCTTATCGCCTTTTTTTAAGATGATTTTAGCGTCGAATTGATTCGCCAGTTTAACCAGTTGGGTCGCCGCTCTTGCATGCAACCCTAACTTATTGACGATAGTTAGCGTTTTTTGAATAGTCATTACTGATTCAGCTCTCTATGGCGAATTTGAACATCAGGGTGTATTTCACTGAAGGTTTTCGACAGGGTCTGTGCGATATAAACCGAGCGGTGTTGGCCGCCAGTGCAGCCAATCGCTACGGTTACGTAACTTCTGTTATTGCGCTCTAAATGGGGAAGCCATGTGGTCATTAAGTTTTGAATCTGCCAAATAAACTTCGTAACTACGGGTTGCGAGCCCAAAAATACCTCCACCGGTGCGTCTAAACCGGTCAGATGTTTAAGATCGGGCTCCCAGTGGGGGTTAGGTAAAAAGCGGGCATCAAAAACGTAATCCGCATCTTTAGGAATACCGTGCTTAAAGCCAAACGACTCAAAAACAAGCACAAGGCGTGAGCTTTTCTTACCTAGGATACGCTCTCGAATTAACTCTGCCAGTTGGTGAATGGTAAGCTTATCTGTATCTAAATATAAATCTGCGCGTTCAGCAATAGGCGCAAGTAGAGCTGATTCGGCTTTGATGGCTTCTGAAAGCGATTTATTAAGCTTGGCGAGAGGGTGAAGACGACGTGTTTCGCTAAAACGCTTAACTAGTACATCATCGCTCGCGTCAATGTAAACGATAGTCATCGACCACGAAGAAGGTAAGTAATCTAGAATTTCGACCAAGTCGTCAGGGTTCTTAGGCAAATTGCGAACATCAATACTTACCGCTACCTGATCGTATTCGTCAACAACTGTATGGGTTAAGGTGGGAAGTAAGTTTACCGGGATATTATCAACACAGTAATAACCTAAATCTTCCAATGCGCGAAGTGCGACAGACTTACCAGAACCCGAACGACCACTGATAATGATCAGCTTCACCTAATTTCTCCCTAATACTCTGGTTTTATCGCATACTCGTTGTCGAATAACACACCTAACTATCAATACTTAGGCGCACAACGATT
Source organism: Alteromonas alvinellae (assembly GCF_902705805.1). Lineage (NCBI taxonomy): Bacteria > Pseudomonadati > Pseudomonadota > Gammaproteobacteria > Alteromonadales > Alteromonadaceae > Alteromonas > Alteromonas alvinellae. The sequence goes on from NZ_CACSIH010000203.1 coordinate 53,290, forward strand.
AACTTAATGCAGTTAGAATATCGTCGCTCGTCGTTGCGCGACGTATTGCCTTAATCGTTTCTTTGTCGCTAAGTTTACCCGCCACGGTAGCCAGCGTTTGAAGGTGTCCTTCTGTTTGTTCCTCGGGAACAAGCAGTGCAAAAAAGATGTCTACGGGTTTTTCGTCAAGGGCGTCAAAGTCGATAGCTGGCGTGCTGGTTACAACAATGGCAATCACTTTCTCAAGGCCCGGCAGGCGTCCGTGGGGCAGAGCGATGCCATTACCAATGCCTGTACTACCCATACGTTCTCGAGCCATTAAGCTATTAAGTACCGTTGCCTGGTCAATGTTTTCGTTTTGCTTGGCAGCGATATCAGCGATGATCTCAAGAATTCGCTTTTTACTATTACACTGAACCGCACACTCGGTGCGGTCCAGACTTACGATGGCTTGTATATCCATGCTTAATTAACTACTAATGTTTTTTCAGTTTTTCCTTATGCTTGATTACCTGCCGGTCGAGTTTATCAACCATGCTGTCAATCGCCGCATACATGTCGGTATTTTCTGAGGATGCGAATACTTCAGCGCCACTTAAATGAACGGTCGCTTCGGCTTTTTGATTTAATTTTTCAACGTTCAGGATGACATGCACATTAGAAATGTGATCAAAGTGACGTTCAAGTTTGCTGAACTTCGTATCGACATAATTACGCAAAGAGTCGGTGATTTCGACATGATGACCAGTAAGGTTGATTTGCATATTTCGTCTTCCTTATATTATTAAGCCCGATTAAATAAGGCTTTTGCGTTGGTTCGACGGCGGGATCGACAACGATTCCCGGTACTTTGCTATTGTTCGCCGGGCAACTTTAATGCCTTGTTCGGCCAACAATGAAGCAATCTTGCTATCACTTAGCGGCTTACTAGGATTTTCCGCAGCCACTAATTTCTTGATCAATGCACGAATCGCTGTAGATGAACATTCACCACCAGACTCTGTTGCAACGTGGCTTGAGAAGAAATACTTCAATTCGAAGATTCCACGTGGCGTATGCATGTACTTTTGCGTTGTCACTCGCGAAATAGTGGATTCGTGCATATCTACCATTTCTGCGACATCATTTAGCACCATTGGTTTCATCATTTCCGGGCCGTGCTCAAAAAAGCCCATTTGCTGCTGCACAATGCAGTTTGCAACCTTCATTAAGGTTTCGTTACGAGATTCAAGGCTCTTTATGAACCACTTAGCCTCTTGCATGTGTGAGCGGATGAATTGTGAATCGCTACTATTCTTGGCACGGCGACTCATTGCAGCGTATTGTTGATTAACGCTTAATTTAGGCAGACTGTCGGGGTTCAGCTCAACCACCCAACGGCCATTTTTCTTGGTTACTGAGACATCAGGAATAACGTACTCAGGCTCTTTAGTAACTAAAGCACTACCTGGGCGAGGATTCAAGGTTTGCAGTAAACGCATTGCCTCGCGTAGCTGATCTTCTTTCAATCGGCTTTTACGCATAAGCGTACGATAGTCTTTGCTGCTCAGTAAGTCAGAGTACTCTTCAATCAGTTGCTTTGCTTCAGCAAGCCACGGTGTATCGTCTGAAAACTGACGTAACTGCACCATAAGGCATTCTTGAGGCGTTCGGGAACCTGAGCCAATGGGGTCAAACATCTGAATGCGTTTAAGTACGCACTCTATTTCGTCCATCTCTATTGGCTCTTCTAAGTCGTCGTCATTTACTGCTTCTAAAATATCCTCAAGGGTAACGGTTAGATAACCGGATTCGTCTATAGAGTCGATGATAGCAGTGGCAATTGCGCGGTCAGTGTCTGAAAAGTGAGTAAGGCGCATTTGCCAAAGAAGATGTTCTTGAATATCTTCAGTGGTTTCGCCTTGAAAGATTTGCTCGTCGTCATTAGACGGGCCTGGCGCTGGCGCAGATGAAGCTGAGTAATATTCATCCCACGTGCTATCGATAGGTAGCTCGTCGGGAAGGTCATTTTTCTCTAATGCATCACCCGCTTCTAACGTGTCACTAGACGCAGAAGCAGTGGCCTCAGAGCCGCTGTCATCGTTGTCGATATTGTTCTTTTCTAGCTGTGGCTCGTCACTGCCTTCTTCCACTTCCAATAGTGGATTTGAATCGAGTGCTTCTTGTATCTCTTGCTGGAGATCAAGCGTAGAAAGCTGCAGCAGTTTAATTGCCTGCTGAAGCTGTGGTGTCATGGTAAGTTGTTGGCTAAATTTTAGCTGTAAAGATGGTTTCATCTACGTCTTATTTAAATGCTCTAAATTAAATATACCAGAGCTAAACTGAAAAATGACAATTCGGTTACACTAACTATAGCCTGAATTGTTCGCCTAGGTATACATCCCTTACTTTTTGATTACTTAAAACCTGTTCCGCCGTTCCTTGCGCAATAAGCTCGCCATGACTCACAATGTACGCTTTCTCGCAAACATCCAATGTTTCGCGTACGTTATGGTCTGTGATAAGGATACCAATGCCCCTATCCCGAAGATGTTGTATTATCTTCTTTATATCATTAACTGATATTGGATCAACACCAGCAAATGGTTCGTCTAACAAAATAAATTGTGGTTTTGCGGCCAAAGCGCGTGCAATTTCAACACGACGGCGCTCGCCCCCTGACAAACTCATCCCTGTACTATTACGTATATGGTTGATATTAAATTCATCAAGTAGGGCGTCAGCTTCTTCTTCTTGCTGCTGTGAATTTAAATCTTTACGGGTTTGTAAAATAGCCATGATATTTTCATGTACCGTAAGCTTTCTAAAAATTGATGCTTCCTGTGGAAGGTAGCCAATTCCGCGGCGTGCACGCTCGTGCATTGGTTGGTGAGTGAGTTCGTTGTCGTCAATCTCAATCTTGCCTTTATCTAGGTTTACCAAGCCGACAATCATATAAAATGTAGTGGTCTTACCAGCGCCATTAGGCCCAAGAAGGCCGACTATTTGACCCGTTGAGACAGAAAGACTCACATCGCGAACAACCTGTCGTGACTTGTAGGCTTTAGCAAGGTTTTTAGCACTCAAAGTAGCCATTGCTATTCATTGTCCTTGTTATCTTTCTTTGACGATGTTTTGCGAATAGTTTCCGGCGTAAATACCGTAGTTACCCGGCCTTCGCCATTTTTACCCGCTCCACCGGTTGCAAGTAATTGCTCGGTAATCATATCAAAGGTAATCTTGTCGCCTTGCACTTTACTGGTGTCCTGCTGTAGCTCAGCGCTGCCTGCCAGAGAGATGGTACGATTAACAACTTCATAGCGTATCTCATTGGCCTTTGCTGACACTGGCGTACCGTCCTCAAGCGATTGAGAATAGCTAGCAGGTTTACCTCGTGCGATAAATATTTCTCGTCCGCTACCGTCTGTAGCGATAACTTCGACCTCATCAGCCTTGATGACAAGCGAACCTTGCGTGATAAGGACGTCTTCTTTGTAAAGCGCAGTTTTGTTTTTACCGTCAATAAACTGGGTGTTCGACCCTATTTTGATAGGTTGTGAAAAGTCGTCTTCACTGGCAAGCACCGCACCACTAGCGATGGCAAGCATAAAACTAGTTGCTAGGGGAATAAGTCGTTTGTACATGATCTAAAAGCTCGTATTCTTGTGTGCGTAAGTTCGCATTAAACCCATTACTTAAAATAAGGTATTGTGTACCCAGTATCTCAACGGGTTGATCAGATGTCATTTGTTTCGTTTCTAAATTTATCTGTATGTATTCAGTTGATAACCTTTTGACAAAGTCATCGCTGGTTTGATTTTCAATAACAACGCTGTTTTCTAGTTGAATCAGCTCATTGTTATAAAGCGTTCCTTCTTGTGCCGTGACAACCCAAGGTGATGAAGCGTTTTCCGTGTACAAGGTGTACTTTGGCTGTTGAAATAAAACAAAACCCAGCTGGTCATAGTGCTCCATCGACTCTGCAAAGACTTTGTGGTTCAACTCACCGTCTTGATTGTATAACGTAGTCGTTAGGTTTTTAGCCTTATATGCTGGCTTCAAGGCGTCATTTTCGCTACTGCCTTGAGTTTCAGGCTGCTCTTCCATCCACGTAGGGATGTACATCAAAAGCGCTAAGATAAATAGCGCCGATATACTTAGACCTAAGCGATTGAAGCCAAATAGGCTCATACACTCGCTCCAAAAATCTCGTTTGCTACCCCTTTGGCTTGCAAAATAGTGTCTGATATTTCTCGGACCGCGCCAAACCCACCTGGAAGTGTAGTTATCCAACTGGCTTGTTTGGCGACGTGAGGGTGAGCATCGGCCACTGCAATTTTAACAGCAACATGCTGATACATACCTGTGTCAGGCATGTCATCACCTACCGCTGCAACTTCATTAGGGGCTAACTCTAGGCTTTGCATCAGTTCACTCAGTGCGTCTGCTTTATTTTCCTCGCCTTGAATAATGTACGCAACGTTAAGGGCTTTCATTCTATTTTCTACAATTGCTGACCGTCGCCCTGTGATAACTGCGACATTCACGCCATTGCTTACTAGCGCTTTTACGCCATATCCATCACGGGTATGGAATGCTTTAAGTTCTTCACCGTCATTGCCTAAGTAAATGCGGCCGTCAGAAAATACGCCATCTACATCACACACCAACAGCTTAATATGTGCTAGCTTTTCAAAAAGCCCTTTGTCTAGGTCGGTATATAAGGTCGTCGTCATTTAAAGTACTCCTGCTTTCAGAAGCATGTGCATATTGAAGGCGCCAACAGGTTTGCGCTTGTCATCGGTGACCATCAACGCACTTATCTTGTGAGTTTCCATTAAGTTGAGGGCTTCAACAGCCAATTGCTCAGCGGTTGTGGTTTTACCGCCTTTGGTCATCACATCTTCTACGGTTGCGCCGTGCACATCAATGCGTGCATCGAGTATTCGTCGTAAATCACCGTCTGTAAAAACGCCGGTCAACGAACCATCTGAGTCTAAAACACCGGTCATGCCTAATCCCTTTTTAGAGATTTCTAAAAGCGCGTCAGCGACAGACGCATTTAGGCTCACTAGCGGGATGTCGCTGCCGCTAAGCATAATATCACTGACTTTGAGCAACAGTTTTCTACCCAAGCTACCACCAGGATGTGACAGCGCAAAATCATCTGACGTAAAGCCTTTTTGGTCGAGTAACGCCACCGCAAGGGCGTCGCCCATAACCAAAGTGGCTGTTGTGCTTGACGTAGGGGCAAGACCTAGTGAACAGGCTTCTTTTTCAACGCTAATATCAAGTACTACATCTGCGTGTTGACCCAACGAGCTGGATGCACTATTAGTCATGGCCACAACTTGTATCCCCAAACGCTTAACGACAGGCAAAAGATTAACTAACTCGTTAGTTTCACCAGAATTAGAGATGGCGAGTAAGACATCGCCTTTGCTTAACATGCCCAAGTCGCCGTGGTTGGCTTCGCCTGGATGCATGAAAAAAGCAGGAGTTCCTGTACTGGCCAGCGTAGCGGCAATTTTATTACCGATATGCCCAGACTTTCCCATACCACTCACGACAACTTTGCCCTTGCAGGCGAAGAGAATATTACAGGCAGCGATAAATTCATTGTTTAAGCGTTCTGCCAGATTAGCAATAGCCCGCGTTTCAATTTCAATAACGCGCTTCGCTGAGTCGATATAGTTCATCTGAGTTTTTGTATTCATGATTATCCGAACAGCCAGAATTGATAGCCGATAAAGCAAGCCAGAAGTATAAATCCATTTGTTCTTGAAATTGTACGCTTGCCAATTAAATCGAAGCTGAACAAAAACAATAGCAAAGTTAAGCCGAGCATAACGTACATATCTCGATTATAAACATCCGGGTCGAGAAGGCCTGGGGCAATTAACCCAGGCATACCAAGTACGGCAAGCAGGTTGAAAATGTTAGAGCCGATGATATTACCCAGTGCTAAATCGTCTTCGCCTTTGAGCACGCCTGCTACACTTGCTGCAAGCTCGGGCAGGCTTGTGCCAAAGGCAATAATAGTCAGTCCAATAACTAAATCAGAAATGCCCATATATCTGGCAATTTCAACGGCCGAATTTACTAGAAAGTGGGCACTCAATGGCAGAACAACAAGGCCAACACCTATCCAGATAAGCGCAGAAGTATTTGAAACGCCCTTAGGGATCTCATCTGCGGTTTCAGCAACAAGCGGGTCTTCTTTATCAACTTGAAGTGACAACCAAGCCATCATTGCCAGAACAAAAATAAATAGGCCCAGTAAGATGATCCCTTCATAAGACTTCAATTCTCCGTCAAACATAAAGCCGATAGCTATTAGTGAGATGATCAGAAGCGCCGGAAGTTCACGTTTTAGGGTGGTAGATGAAACAAGAAGCGGCTTTACAAGCGCGGTTATACCTAACACCAGTGCGATGTTTGTTATATTCGAACCTAGTGCATTACCTACCGCAGTGTTCATATTGCCATTGGCAGAGGCAATAGCGGAAACCACGATTTCAGGTGCCGAGGAGCCCATAGCGACGATCGTTAGGCCGATCATCATAGGAGAGATACCGATGTTCTTTGCTAGCGCTGAAGCACCATAAACAAAACGGTCCGCACTCCAACTCAAGACAATCAGTCCAACCAGAAAAATAACAATGTTTAAAAGCACAACAACCTGTAATAGAAAGTATTTCGCTAGATTGTCGCAAAAAGAGTGCCATTTGCCTATGCTCGCAACGCTTTATTTTCATCAAATAAGGGCAATTGCCGTAAATTTCTGCCGATAGCAAACGTTGAATGAGGCTTTATTGATATGCACGGGCGTTCAGTTTCATTTAATAAACAAGGAAATAGGATGGGAATTGGTACTACATGTAAGAATTAGTGAAGGCACGGGCATTACTTCAGCGCGGGACACCTATCATTCGTCTCAATAGAACATAACTTGTAACTTTTTGACTTTGGCGAGGGTCTTGAAAAAGCGTACAATGGCACCAAATTACACGGCCCAAAAAGCATGTTAGCCTGTAAACATAAAAACTACACTGAAGAGTAAACTTTTTTGAAATTGCACGCTCTTAAAAGTAAACTGCTCAGTAAACTTTATGAGAGATGAGTGCTAAGGCATAGAAATTGAATATGCATATCACTCATATTATTTATTATTTTTTAAGTGGGTTGCAATCGCGGTTAAAAACGTAGCCAATCCAGCGTCAGGGGTCGACATTTAAGTAACTATGGATCATTTAGTTGAAGTAGATAACCTTACCTTTAAGCGCGCCGATCGCATCATTTATGATGGGATATCGCTTAAGGTACCCAAAGGCAAAATTACTGCGGTAATGGGCCCAAGTGGTATAGGTAAAACCACGCTGCTGCGCCTCATTGGTGGGCAGTTAACGCCAGATGAAGGCGACGTAAAATTCGACGGCGATTCGATTGTCTCAATGTCGAGAAAGTCTCTTTACCAAACCCGTCGTAGAATGAGCATGCTTTTCCAAAGTGGCGCGCTGTTTACTGATATGAGTGTGTTCGATAATGTGGCGTTTCCTCTTCGCGAGCATACTGACCTTTCAGAAGACTTGATAGCAACGATTGTCGCTTTAAAGCTACAGGCAGTAGGATTGCGCGGTGCTGCTAAGTTAATGCCCAGTGAACTGTCTGGTGGAATGGCGCGCAGGGCCGCACTTGCAAGAGCGATAGCGTTAGACCCAGATTTAATCATGTACGACGAACCCTTTGCCGGCCAAGATCCTATTTCGATGGGCGTGTTGGTGAAGCTAATTCGTGAACTAAACGACGCTCTAGGCCTTACTAGCATAGTGGTAACCCACGATGTAACCGAAGTGTTGACCATTGCTGACTATATCTACATTTTGGCAGATAAGCGGGTTATCGGTGAAGGAACGGCACAGCAAATTAAAGAGAGTGACTCTGAATTAGTTCAGCAGTTCTTGAAAGGAAAAGCAGACGGCCCGGTCCCCTTTCATTACCCTGCACCTGATTTGAAAACAAGCTTTTTGGGGGCAGATGAATGAAGTTCTTCCAATCAATAGGTGCTAAAACGATAGGGAAAGTTACCACAATTGGTAGAGCCGCGCTGATGTTGTTTGGTGCACTTGTCGCTGTCCCTCGAGTAAAAAATATTCCACTGATTATCAAACAACTTTATGTGGTTGGTGTTCAGTCGCTGCTCATCATCATGGTGTCGGGGCTGTTTATTGGCATGGTGATGGCACTTCAAGGCTACACTATTTTAGTGGATTATGGTGCAGAGGGGAGCTTAGGTCCCATGGTTGCACTGTCTCTTTTACGAGAACTCGGGCCGGTGGTTACGGCTCTATTGTTTGCTGGACGTGCTGGGTCTGCGTTGACTGCTGAGATTGGCCTTATGAAAGCCACTGAGCAGTTAAGTAGCTTGGAAATGATGGCGGTAGATCCTTTAAGGCGCATAGTAGCTCCGCGTTTTTGGGCGGGAATGTTAGCCATGCCTATGCTGGCCATTATTTTCAGTGCTATTGGTATTTTAGGTGGCCATTTGGTCGGCGTAGACTGGTTGGGTGTTGATGCAGGTAGCTACTGGTCAATCATGCAGTCGACCGTTGATTGGAACCAAGATGTCATAAACGGTGTGATAAAAAGCCTCGTATTTGCCTTGGTTGTGACGTGGATTGCCATATTTAAGGGTTACGATTCTATTCCTACATCGGAAGGGATCAGTAAAGCGACTACCGAAACGGTGGTCTATTCATCATTAGCAGTATTAGGGCTGGACTTCGTGCTTACCGCCCTTATGTTTGGTATCGAGTAGGGGATTGGAATGAGTAAGTATAAAACGGAAGTAATGGTTGGTGTGTTTGTCATGCTTACGATTGGTGCGTTGTTGTTATTGGCACTAAAGGTTGCAAACCAAACGGTAGCCACCGAAGGCGATACCTACACTCTATATGCGAAGTTCGACAATATCGGCGGATTAAAGCCTCGTTCAGCGGTGAAAGTGGGGGGCGTAACAGTTGGCCGTGTATCATCAATTACGCTAGACCAAGAAGATTTTACGCCAGTGGTTGAACTATCAATCCTAAATGAATACAACGGTTTCCCTGAAACCAGCTCGGTGTCTATTCTGACGTCTGGCCTTTTGGGTGAGCAATATGTTGGTTTCCAGCCAGGGTTCTCTTTTGACGGTGTCGCTAATCTTCAAAATGGTGATTACCTACAAGATACGAAGTCAGCTTTGGTGCTAGAAGACCTTATTGGACAATTCTTATTTAACCGCGGCAGCGATGAAGACTAATCGCGGCATAGCATCTGAACGTATGTAACCTAGTCGTCAATTAATTCCAGCGGCCTGATGAAACGAAATGCTTGTTTGTCAGGTCTGCTAAATAGAGTTTTAAGTTAGGAGAGTGATTTTGAAAAAGTTTATGGTAGCAATTGGCATCTTTATGATGTCTGTAGCAGGCATAGCCAATGCGCAAGAAGTTAATGAGCAAAACCCCTATGAGCTAGTTCAGGACGTGGCTAACCGCACATTTAAGCGAATTAAAGCGAATCAGGCTGAAATTAAAGCTGACCCTGAAATGCTACGCACTATTATGGAAGAAGAGTTGGTGCCGCACATTGACTACAAATTTGCGGCTTTTATGGTGCTAGGTAAGCATTTTAAATCGGTTCCTCAAGAAAAAATGGGCGAGTACATCAGTGTATTTCGTCAGTATTTGGTAACAACCTATGCTGTTGCGATGGGCTACTACGACAACCAAGAAGTTATCTTTGAGCCTGAATCGTCTTTTGATGATAAGAAGTCTGTGACTGTACGCGCGGTTGTTCAAGATCCCAACCGTCCTGAAATTAAAATTGCTTTTAAGGTTCGTAAAGACAGCAAAACTAATGAATGGAAAGCCTACGATATGGTGGCTGAAGGCATTAGCATGCTAAACAGCAAGCGTAGCGAATTTGAGTCAATACTCCGTCAAGACGGCATCGATTCAGTGATTGCGCTAATGCGCGATAAAATTGGTAAGCCAGTAGAGCTCAAGCAGGGCGAGCCAATCGAAATCGAAGGAGAGGCTGAGTGAGCCTTTTCGAGGTAAATGACAAAGGCAATATTGTGGTTCACGGTCATCTCGACCGTGAAACACTGTCGAAAAATTTCTGGGAAAGCTTAAACGGTAACGAACGTAGTGCTTTGATTACTAAGAAAAGATGTCAAATCGATTTGAGTGATGTAGAGCGTGCAGACAGTGCCGGTTTGGCGTGGCTTATTAATGCTGTTAGGGATGCAAAGCAAAATGGTGTTAGCATGACCCTCTATAAAATGCCTGAAAAGCTACAGAAGCTTGCGAAAATAAGCAACGCAAATAGCTTTTTACCCGTAGAATAAACACCAGTTAGCGAATAAAGAAGTAAGTTATGGAATTGTCTGAAATTGAAAAGATCTTGAAAGATGCGTTAGACCTACACGAAGTCCACGTAAAGGGCGAAGGTTCGCATTTTAACATCATTGCAGTAAGCGATGCATTTAACGAAATGAGTCGTGTGAAGCGTCAGCAAGCGGTGTACGCGCCTTTAGCTGATAAAATTGCAGACGGCAGCATGCATGCGATTACTATCAAGACGTTTTCAGTAAAAGACTGGGAGCGCGAGCGCCAGTTCAACATTCCTCAATAATAGGCGCTGCTCGTGGATAAACTCGTAATTAAAAAGAGCCCTGCGCTTAACGGTACAGTGCGTATATCAGGTGCCAAAAACGCGGCATTGCCGTTGTTGATGACTAGCTTGCTTACCGATTCTCCTTGTCGTTATACCAATGTTCCCCGTCTTCGTGATATCAACACGACTACGGCGCTTTTGCGTGAATTGGGGGTAGAGGTAGCGTTACCCGCGCCTAACGATATTGTTATTGATGCAAGTACACTTGAAAGTGTGACCGCGTCTTATGATTTAGTGCGTACCATGCGTGCTTCAATTTTAGTGTTAGGCCCATTGCTTGCCAAACAGGGTAAAGCGAACGTGTCTTTGCCTGGTGGTTGTGCGATAGGCGCACGCCCAGTGAACCTTCATTTAACTGGCCTTGAAAAGATGGGCGCAAAGATTGAAGTAGACGAAGGCTATATTCGTGCTGAAGTTGATGGTCGTTTAAAAGGCGCCCGTATCTTTATGGATATGGTGAGTGTAGGTGCTACCGAAAACTTACTTATGGCCGCGGCATTGGCTGATGGTACGACTATTTTAGAAAACGCTGCACGAGAGCCTGAAATTGTTGATTTGGCGAATTGTCTTATCCAGATGGGCGCAAAAATCACTGGTGCAGGAAGCGATAAAATAACCATTGAAGGTGTAGAAACCTTAAATGGTTGCGATTATGCCGTACTGCCTGATCGAATAGAAACCGGTACTTTCTTAGTCGCAGCTGCAGTAACTGGCGGTAAAATTCGCTGTACCCATGCGGCCCCTGACACGTTAGATGCAGTACTCGATAAGCTTGAGCAAGCTGGCGCGAAAATCACGGTAGGTGAAGACTGGATTGAGCTAGATATGGAAGGGCGTAAGCCGCAGGCTGTTCGCGTTAAGACTGCACCACACCCAGCATTCCCCACCGATATGCAAGCCCAGTTCGTCACCCTAAACTGTGTTGCCGAAGGTACAGGCGTAATTACAGAAACTATTTTTGAAAACCGCTTTATGCATGTGCCAGAGCTACAGCGTATGGGCGCCGAAATCGCATTAGAAGCAAACTCAGCTGTATCCAAAGGTAGTTCAAGCTTGAAAGGGGCACCAGTGATGGCTACTGATCTTCGCGCATCAGCAAGCTTGGTTATCGCTGGGCTTATTGCAGAAGGTGAAACTCACGTAAATCGAATTTACCACTTAGACCGTGGTTATGAATCGATAGAAGAGAAACTTGGTGGTTTAGGCGCCATCATAGAGCGAGTTAAAGAGTAACGTTATCTTGTGAGTTTTTAGCATAGATAAAAGCGCCTGTTCATTACGGCGCTTTTTTTGTACCTGATTTGTCTCTATTACCAGTGAAGTTAAACAGCAGCAGAACAAACGCAATCTGCCTACGTGGCGCTGAATATCTATAACAATTATTGGCCCGCACGAAGCTCTGCAACAGTAGCGGTAATAGTTATGGAGCGACCATCGCGACTAAGTTCAATTTCTAGTTCAGTACCGGGTTCGGTTTCGGCAATCATATCCAAGGTTTTGGAAGCACTTTCTAAACGCACACCGTCTATGGCAACAATAATGTCGCCAGGGCGAATACCCGCAATATCGGCAGGGCTGCCTTTACCTACCGCTTGAACATCAATACCCGGCCGGTTGCGATTTTCACCGCCGACAAAACCTAGCTGGCCGCGCACAACGCGCCCGTTACTAATAATTTCATCCATGACTCGCTTGGCCAATTCATAAGGTACGGCGAAATTGATACCATCTACATTGCGAGCGCGGTTATTAGAATCTAATACTTGGAAATTGGCATTGGTAATGCCTAGCAAAATACCGTTGCTATCTACCAGCGCGCCACCAGAGTTACCTTGGTTCAAAACTGCATCGGTTTGAATGAAATCAACATAGTTTGAAAGACCGTTACGACCCGCTCTACTGACAATACCTTGGGTAACTGTTTGGCCTAAGTCGAAGGGATTACCAATCGCCATAACTACATCACCTACATGGGTATCAGGTTCTGATACTTGAGGAATGATATGCAGGTTATCCGCGGTTACCTTCAATACTGCTAGGTCGGTCAAAGGGTCTGTGCCGACAATCTGCGCCTCCAAAATACGGCCGTCTTGCACAGCTACGTAAATGCTATCTGCATCGGCAACTACGTGGTGACAGGTCAGCAGGTAGCCATTCTCTGTCATAATAACGCCTGAACCAAGGTTGGTGCGCCCACGAGATTGATTTCTAAAAATACCAGAGCCGTTTTCAATACTTACGCTATAAATATTAACTACTGCAGGTGCAGAGCGGCTTAACGCGGTGAAATAGCTCTCGCGGCTGGCGCTGACTGAATGAGTATTAAAGAAGCCCTGAGCAAGACCTTTACCATTGCGAAGCTCGGGGATAAACACCAACAGCAGTGCAGCAACAGCAACGCCAAGAATTATAGATTTTAGTAAGAAGTTTATTATTGAGCGGCCAGTCACAAATCACACTTATTGTTGTCTGTCGCACTTACTCTATATGAACCGTCATAGCGGCACTACTTCATAAATTAAAAGCGCAACGTTTTTGAATTATCATTCGTGATATAAAGGATATCACTTTATTCAATAAACTACCGTAATGAAACGCAAATTTTGTGCAACTCGATTAACACTAGCATGTACTTCAAAACTTTTCATGCTGTTCATACATACTTATTTACGTGGACATAGGTGTAGCATTGAGAATGCGGCTTATCAGAGGAGCCCGTAAAGAAGCCCCGTTAGGAAGCTAGGAGAACACTGTTTTCAACGGTTATCATTTGAAAAAAACGGCGCTTATAAAGCGCCGTTTTTATGCTAATTCCCAGCTTGGACACCAACGCGTCTGAGCGGGGGAACGTAATTGAACGTTTAATTGCTACTGTCTGATTACCAAATAAAGCGTAGAGTTTCCACGTTTTACATTGAGTGCAATAACGCCTTTTGCTTCGTCTAGTGCATTTCTAAACTCTGCAACCGTAGACGTACGCACGCGGTTAACGCCAATTATCACATCATCAGATTGAAGGCCAATTCGCGCCGCAGGCGCACCACGCTCAATATCGGAAACCACTACACCAGCATTACCAGCATCGTCGGTGCCGTTAGATAAGGTTGCACCTTCTAGAGCAGGGTGAATTTGAGCAGCGGTAACCGTGGTATCAGTAGCGTCGTCCAACACAACGTCTACATTCATTTTCTTGCCTTTGCGCATAACGGTGAGTTCGACTTCTGCGCCCGCGCCCATACTCGCAATTTTTGCGCGCAGTTCTTGGAAACTGTGAAGTTTTCGACCATTAATCGCAGTAATGATATCACCGGCTTGCAGACCACCTTTTTCAGCAGCCGAGTCTGGCTGTACTTCGCTCACGAAGGCACCAATGTTCACTTCCGCATTCATAGCTTCGGCAAGGCCCGCGTCAATATCGCTACCTAAAATGCCTAGAAGGCCACGGCGAACTTCACCAAACTCTGCAATTTGGTCAACAAGGCTCTTCATCATATTGGCAGGAATGGCAAAACCGATGCCGACGTTGCCGCCGTTAGGACCAAAGATAGCGGTGTTGATGCCAACCAGTTCGCCGTGAAGGTTAACTAACGCACCACCTGAGTTACCGCGGTTAATTGCGGCGTCGGTTTGAATAAAGTCTTCATAACCGCCAATGTTTAAGCCAGAGCGGCCCAGAGCGCTTACAATACCAGATGTAACCGTTTGAGAAAGACCAAACGGATTACCAATTGCTACTACAAAGTCGCCTACGCGCAGCGCGTCAGAATCGGCGAGTGGTAACGCTTTTAAATCATCAGGTTCTATTTTAAGTAACGCGATATCGCTTTGCTCGTCAGAGCCTAGCTTTTTCGCTTTGAACTCGCGCCCGTCTGTTAATTTAACCGTGATTTCGTCCGCGTTATCAACAACGTGATTGTTGGTAACGACGTAACCTTTATCGGCATCAATGATGACACCAGAACCAAGACCTCGGAAAGGGCGCTCTTGAACCTGCTCTTGCGGGGCACCGAAGAAGTAGCGAAACATCTCGGGTACACGCTGCGTAGAGGTTTGTGTTCCTTCTACTGCAATGCTTACTACCGCTGGGGTAGCTTCTTCTAGCATAGGGGCTAAAGAGGGAACTTCATCTTTCTTATCAGAAAAGAACGGTAACGCCGCCTGTGTGCTAGCAGTAAAGCCCAATGAACTTACAACAACGGCAGACGCCAATAGACAATGGCGGAAAGACATTTTCATGTTCGCTTACACTCCTTCATGTTATATGCGACATAGCATGGTTTCATTAAAAGAGTCCGAGGTCGTGATAAAGTTCCCGATGTTACTGTTTTTCTGCGGTATTCTTATCAGATCCGCCGACGAACAGCCCAGAACCCGAGTTAGCGAAATCTCTTGGCTGTGTGTCAGATACACGCTGAACTCTCGATTTGTCAGACCCTTTTAGGTTGTTACGTAAATACGTAGTTGCTTGTTCCCCATAAAAAGGAACTTTGCTGTCATCATCGCTGCCTTGCTCAAGCAGCAATTCATACTCTTCAATTTGTTGCTTTAAGGTTTCGCACTGGCTTTCAATGCTCTCTAAGCTTTGACGAGTTTGATGAATGTGGTGTTGCGCCTGCTGTGCGAGGATCTCTTTAACTTGCTTCTCAGTCTGTGCAGTATTGCCTGCGCCCTGCTTTTGTTGAAAAAAGCGACCTGCGAAAAAGCCAATAATTAACCCAACTACTAACAAAGCAAGAGATACTAACAATTCCATTATATTCTCCGAATCAATCTACATCTTGCAGCCGACCTTTACTTCTACGATCTAAAAGCTGCTTTCGACCATACGCTGAATATAGCAAGGTCGAACCCGAAAAGCGCATACATCGTGACATTTATTCGGTGTATGTCGAATTTCAATGTGAGATTCTACCGTGATTTCCATTAAAATTAAGGTCATAATTGAGAAATTCAAGCAGGTCGGTGCAGCAAGCGCCGCTATTGACTTTTGTATGGAGTGGTTTCGGCGATGACGCCATGGGAAAAATATCAGCTAGATCTTCAGTCGTCTGACTTTCATTACGACGCGGCGCAAGAAAATGCAGTAAAAGAACTTCAACGTTTGTTTGATGAACTTACCCAACCTGAAAAGAAAACGACGTGGCGGGTAAAGTTAAAAGCTGCGTTTGGAAAAGGTCACGCAAAGCCCGGCATTCAGGGTATTTACTTTTATGGCGGTGTAGGGCGAGGCAAAACCTATTTAGTCGATACCTTCTACGACTGCTTGCCGTTCGAGAAGAAAATGCGCGTGCATTTTCACCGCTTTATGTACCGTGTGCACGATGAACTAAAGCAGCTTAAAAGCGCGCAAGACCCGCTAAAGCTAGTAGCAGCCAAGCTAGCAAAAGAGGCGCGGGTAATATGTTTTGACGAGTTTTTCGTGTCTGATATAACCGATGCCATGATTTTAGGCACGTTAATGGAAGAACTGTTTGGTCACGGTATTGTGCTGGTGGCGACGTCGAACATAGTCCCTGACGATTTATATAAAAACGGATTGCAGCGTGCGCGGTTCTTACCAGCCATCGATCTACTCAATCAGAATACCCGCGTGGTAAATGTTGATAGCGGTATTGATTATCGTCTTAGAACGTTAGAGCAAGCCGAAATTTATCATTATCCACTTGATGACGAGGCCACAGAAAACTTGCAAAGCTACTTTTCACAATTAGCACCGGAAGAGGGCTCTAAAGACGAGGATATTGAGGTGAACAACCGAAAAATACCGACGCTTAGAAACGCTGACGGGGTATTGATGATAGATTTTAAAGCCCTGTGTGGCGGGCCCCGTAGCCAGAGCGATTATATTGAGTTAAGCCGTTGTTATCACTCAGTGCTTTTAGCCAATGTTAAGGAAATGGGCCAGCATAATGACGATGTGGCCCGTCGTTTCATTGCGATGGTGGACGAATTTTACGAGCGAAATGTAAAGCTGATCATATCTGCAGAAGTCGCGCTAGAAAGCTTGTACACCGAGGGGCTACTTAATTTTGAGTTCAGGCGCTGTCTGAGCCGCTTAAAGGAAATGCAGTCACACGACTACCTAGCAACCGAGCATTTGCCGTAAACATAAATATGGAGTCAGAGTACATTTTGACCTCATTGAAAATGTGAAAGCTACCAACCTACACCCTTTCTCGGGGCGTTCACATTGGTATTACATGAAAATTAAGGTAGAATTTCGCCCAAATTTTTTGTGTCGCTTAGCCTACCGTTATTTTGGGCAGTGTTTCGCTTGGCAATGTTAAGCACCGTCGCGTTCGGCCATTTATAGAAACGTCGAGTTCGGCAATGCTTCCAAGTAAGGCAGAGCGATGCGCCTGATGAACCGTCAGGCAACAGGTAGCCCGATAAAACCCAACGCAGCATTTCAAATTGCGAGAAAGAGAATTTTAAGATGGGAAGAGCATTCGAAGTTCGTAAAAACGCCATGGCAAAAACTGCCGGCCAAAAAACTAAAGTTTATTCTAAATACGGTAAAGAAATTTACGTATGTGCGAAAAATGGTGGTGCCGATCCTAACACCAACCTTTCACTTCGCCGCCTAATGGAAAAAGCGAAGAAAGATCAAGTACCAAGCCACGTTATTGAAAAAGCGATTGATAAAGCCGCTGGTGGCGCTGGCGAAGACTTCCAGCCTATGCGTTATGAAGGTTTTGGCCCAGGTAACTGCATGGTAATTGTTGACTGCTTGTCTGACAATGCAAACCGCACCATTACCGAAGTACGTAACTGCTTTACTAAAACTAACGCGAAACTTGGTGCACAGGGTGCGGTATCGCATATGTTCGATCACCAAGCAGTATTCCAGTTTGAAGGTGACGACGAAGACGCTATCCTAGAAGTGCTTATGGAAGCTGACGTAGACGTAACTGACGTTGAAGTAGAAGACAATAAAGTGACCGTTTACGCGCCACACACTGAATTCTATCAAGTAAAAACAGCGCTAACCGAAGCCTATCCAGACATTAGCTTTATTGCAGAAGAAATGAGCTGGATGCCTCAGACTGAAACTGAGATTAGCGAAGAAGACATGCCGATGTTTGAAAAATTCATGGACATGCTTAACGACTGTGACGACGTACAAGACGTTTACCACAACGCGATTACGCCTAATTAAAATGCGAATATATCTCGTTTTTTAGCGTAAAAGCCCCTCAACAGAGGGGCTTTTCGTTATAAGCATGATGTTATCTTAGCTTTACTTTTATCCAGCTAGACGCTTAATTAAATCATCCCAAAGTAAGGGACGAGATAAGAAATACCCCTGTGCCCAGTCACAGCCATGCCTCTTCAAGTAGTTTAACTGCTCTTCAGTTTCAACTCCTTCTGCGATAACACGCAAGCCGTAAAGCTCGGCAAGGTTTTGTATAATTAAAACCATTTAGCTTCGTGGCTCTTTTTCAGAAAATAGATCACTGACAAAAGAGCGATCAATTTTAAGGCATTGGCAGGGTAGTGGATAAGTTGGCTGAATGCGGTATAACCCGTACCAAAGTCGTCGAGTGCTAAGGATACACCTAGTGCGTTTAACACATTAAGGGTTTCTAAACAGGCTTTATCTCCAGCAACCAATGCGGTTTCAGTTACTTCCAATTCTACGCTACAAGGACTTACCTTGTGTGTTTCAAGTAAACGTTTAACCAGAGGTGGAAAGTTTTCGTTGGTTAACTCCACGCCAGATATATTGATGCACATCTTTCCTGTAAAATTGTGTTGTTGCTGCAATACTTCAAGGCTTTGCAAAGCGTGATCTATTACCCATAAATAATTTCTTTTATAAGCGCAAGTTTATCTAGCGTTAGGCAATGTTCTTCACACGCTGGCGCGTTTAGGCATAGCATCTACGCCAATGGAAGGGGTTGATCCTGAGTTACTTGGTGAATTGTTTAGAGATGAACTAGACGGTCACGTGTGTGAAGTCGCATTAGCGATTGGTTACCCAGATACTGAGAAAGATTGGAATTACGGCCTTCCAAAAGCGCGCTTGGCGAAAGAAGACGTTATTGCAATCGTGTAACCTGTATTGGCAAGGTGGCGCGAGAGTATATGTACGTCACCCGTAAATATGATAAACGTGAATTGTCAAAAGAGTCCTTAAATTGGGCTCTTTTTAATATAGCGATTGAATTTGCTTTTTTAGCCCCCACTTTCTTCCACTGACAACCCACAGCTGTTACCTCTAACCGCTAATGGAACTCTGGTGAATACAATCTTTAAACGCTTTTACCCCTCTACATTTGCGCCTTTCCTCATGGCGTGGGTATTGTCGTATCTGGTTGTTAGTACCGGGTTTCAGCTACCTGATGTAGCGAGTAATGCCGAGGTAACATCACAGTCACCGCTTGCTAAGTTTGTTCATAACTCGCAAAGCTACTCTCTGCGGTTTAACGTCAGCAAGCTGACGGCCAACAACAGTGAGCAGCCTACCGATGCCGATCTCTTAGGGCTAATACCTGCTTCGTTGAACTCGGTTTATGCCGGCCTTTTTGCTGTCAATACACGTTCAGCAAACGTTCCTTTTCGGTCACAAAGGTGGGTTAAACCAAGCCCTCGCGCACCACCCTCTATCCTGATTTAACAACTCATATGCGTCAAAACGGGAGCACACCTGTTGTGATCTTAAATTTGGCGACCTTAAAAACATTATTATTCAGGATTTTAAAATGGCACGATTTTCATTTCGTGGCTTTGTGTATGTGCTCATCGTTATGCTCGGTTTACTGAGCGCTGCGCCCAACATATTGCCACAATCAATTAAACAGCAACTACCTACGTGGTACACCACGTCCACACTATCTTTAGGCTTAGATTTGCAAGGAGGTTCGCATCTGCTATTAGCCGCAGACACCAACGCCTTGTTTGAAAAGCAGCTCAACAGCTTTTCGAGTGACTTACTTAGCGAATTGCGCAGTCAAAAAGTGCGCTATACAAAAACGTCTCATTCACTCATTCATAAAGATAGTCGTTCTGGAAGTGTCGTTTTTACACTGCGTAGTGCAGATGATGCGAGAAAGGTAAAAGACATCGCATACCAAATTTCAGCTCAGCCAAATGGTTCAAGTGCACTTGATGTAGAGATAAAGCAAAGCACCGTTACCCTTACGCTTAACGAGCTATATACCGAACAACTGGTTAAAGACACGTTAAGCCGAAGTGTTGAAGTAGTTCGAAAGCGTTTGAATGAAACGGGGCTTACTGAGCCTAGCGTTACGCTACAAGGTAAAGACGCCATTTTAGTTCAGATGCCGGGTATGTCTGACCCCACTCAAGTTAAAAAATTATTGGGCACTACCGCACAAATGACTTTTCACTGGGCCGCGAATAGCCAGTCTGAGCAGGTTATGAATAAGCAAGATGCGGCGGGTAATACCTATCGCTTAGAGCAAAAAGTGGCGCTAGAAGGTGAGCATATTACTGATGCGGCAGGTGTCTTAAGTAGTGAAAATGGCCAGCCAGTAGTGACGTTCCGATTAGACAGCGCAGGTGCCAAGCAGTTTGCCACTATGACACGTGACAACATCGGCCGTGTGCTTGCTATCGTACTTGACGACAAAGTGGTTACAGCCCCCGTTATAAATAGCGTGATTCCGGGTGGTCGTGGTGAAATAACCGGTAACTTTACATTGCCCGAGGCGGGCAACACTGCACTAATGCTTCGCACTGGTGCGCTACCTGTGCCACTTACCATTATAGAAGAACGCACGGTGGGGCCAGATTTAGGCAGCGATGCCATTCAAACCGGAGTGGAAAGCGGCGTGGCAGGCGCGTTACTGGTATTGGCATTTATGGTGGCGATTTACGGCAGGTGGGGCGCTATCGCAAGTTTTGCTCTTTGTATCAATATGGCGTTGGTGTTTGGCGCTTTAACCCTGTTTGGCGCAACACTGACGTTACCGGGCATTGCAGGTTTAATCCTGACCATGGGCATGGCGGTAGACGCGAACATTTTGATTAATGAACGTATTCGTGAAGAAAGTAAGAAAGGTCGTCCGGCAGCCAGTGCAATAGAAGTGGGTTTTGATAAAGCGTTCGCAACTATTGTGGATTCAAACTTCACCACACTAATAGCGGTAAGTTTGTTGTTTATGTTTGGTAGCGGCCCTATTAAAGGGTTTGCAATTACTATTGCTCTTGGTCTGGTGTCTTCGGTATTTACTGCTGTAGCCCTAACTAAAATGTTAATGCTAAGAGTGGTTAAGTCGAAGCAAAAGAGCACGCAAGATCGCGCGCAGCAGCGCGTCCCTTTGCGCTTTTCATCCCCGCTTTTGCGGTTAAGCGATAAGCTTAGCGGTATTAATTTTCTGGCAAAACGTAAAATTGCACTTGCTGTTTCTGTAGTGCTAACCGTGCTTTCAATCGGCTTGTTTGCTAAGCCTGGCTTACATTATGGCGTCGACTTTACCGGTGGCACCATGATTGAGTTGACCGCACCAACCCTTACTACCGATGAGCTAAGGAATGTGATTGAAAGCAATGGCTTTGATCAGATAGCAATTCAAGAATATGGCAGTGAACATCACTATTTATTGCGAGCACCTGTTCTAGATAGCAGTGGCGAGCTTGAAAATAGCAACGCAAAGCAGACTGACGCACTAAAGCGTGCGATTTCGAAAGCCGACAGTGAGGTAAGTTTTGATAAAATTGATATGGTAGGACCCAAGGTCAGCGGAGGCTTCGCCGAGCTATCCATTCTAGCACTGCTTATCGCAGGTGGCGGCATGTTGGTGTATCTGTGTGCACGCTTTGAAGCGCATTTTGCGAGCGCAGCGCTGCTAACCGTGATACTCGATTTAACCAAGACCATAGGCTTTTTCGCGCTTACGGGTATCGAATTTAACTTAACGGCTGTTGCAGCACTGTTGGCGCTCATTGGTTACTCTATAAACGATAAAGTGGTGGTGCTTGATCGCATCCGTGAATTATTGCGTTTAGACCCAAACAAGCCATTGGCAGATACTATTAATGAGGCCGTGAACAGCACGCTAAGCCGCACGGTATTCACTTCCGTTACCACGCTGTTGGCGTTGTTACCGATGGCTATTTTTGGCGGTGATGCAGTAGAAAGTTTTGCAGTCCCTATGGTTTTTGCTGTCGTGATTGGCACGTCATCGACCTTGTTTATCACCTCTACGCTGCTGTATTTGTTGGGCAGTAGAAGAGAGAAACAAGGCAAAGCGCAGTTAAAGCCTACTGCAGAAGAGATTAAGGCTTCGTTGTCGCACATCCCTTAGACGACACGAGCTCCTTAACTTTATTACCCTGCCGCGTTTCTGTACCTAAATACTTTGGTAACAAAACGCGGTAAGGTGTCAGTATTAACAGGAACCCTCGATGCGTACTTCTAGTCTTGCGTAAGCATGCATCAGTGGCAATAAGGAACGTATAATGTTTGCAGTTGATCACATTATTTTACTTAGCGCAGTGCTGGCTATTTTAGGTGTGCTGGCTAGTAAGCTGTCTCCGCGCTTTGGCGTACCTGTATTGGTGCTATTTCTTGGTGTTGGTATGCTTGCTGGTGAAGATGGGATTGGCCGAATTTTCTTTGATAATGCCGATGCTGCGCATGCTATTGGTACATTTGCTCTTATTCTCATCCTATTTGATGGCGGTCTGCAAACGTCAAAAAAATCTATAGCGCAGGCGTGGAAACCCGCCGCGTTACTCGCCACTATTGGCGTAATTGGTACGGCAGTGATCACCGGTATCGCTGCTATGGTTATTCTCGATTTACCGCTTTATAAGGGCTTATTGCTTGGTGCTATTGTAGGGTCGACAGACGCCGCAGCAGTATTTTCTGTTCTGCGCAACGCTGGTATACGCATTCCTTCAAAAATAAAATCCACACTAGAGCTGGAAAGTGCCTCGAACGATCCAATGGCCATATTCCTCACAATTGGCCTTATTACGCTTATTCAAGACAGCACCACTAAGCCCATTGACTTACTTTCGCTGTTTGCCAGTCAAATGGGAGTGGGAGCGATAGTGGGCCTTGCCATTGGCGGTATTGCAGTATGGCTTTTCAGACGCATCACCTTAATGGCCATCGGTTTGTACCCGGTATTTGTGATGTTGTTTGGTGTATTGTCTTTTGGCCTTGCTGCGAACTTAAATGGCAGCGGCTTTCTCGCTACCTTTATAACGGGTGTTATCGTGGGTAATAGCCGCTTTGCTTATCAGCGTAATACGTTCGTGTTTCTGGATGGGCTGGCCTGGCTTGGGCAAATTGCCATGTTCGTTATCTTAGGTTTGTTGGTAACGCCCACCGAGCTGTTTGTGAATTGGAAAGAAGGCCTTTTAATTGCGTTTGTGCTTATTTTTATTGCCCGTCCGCTGGTGGTTATGCCGATTTTGTTGCTTTCGAAATTTTCGTTCAAAGCATCGTTGCTCATCTCATGGGTGGGTTTACGCGGTTCGGTGCCAATTATACTCGCTATATTTCCGCTAATATTCGGCATGCCATATGCCGAGCTCATTTTTAATGTGGTGTTCTTTATCGTGCTTATTTCCGCCTTGTTGCAAGGTTCCACCTTACCTTATGCGGCGCGTAAGTTAGGTTTAGTGTTGGACGATGAAGTAAAGGAATCGAGCACGCTGGAGATTGTAAAAGTTGCTAAGAGCAAGCGCGAGCTTATAGAAATAGAGGTATCGAAGTTATCACCGGCACTACATAAAACCATTAGCGAATTAGCTCTTCCCGATAATACGGTAGTGGCAATGATTGCCCGCGGTGAAGAAACCCTTATACCTAAAGGAAGTACCAAAATAGAAATGGGCGACCAAATTTTTATTATCACCAAACTGCTCGATAAAAGCGCCGTTGAGCACTGCTTTTACAGCGAGCAGGAATAGGGTGCTATTGTAAGGTACTTCATGTAGAATGCGCCGCGGAGTTGGCCAGGCAATCGCCGCTTTCGTAAGAAAGGGGAGGAAAGTCCGGGCTCCAAAGGGCAGGGTGCCAGATAACGTCTGGGCGGCGCGAGCCGACGACAAGTGCAGCAGAGAGAAGACCGCCTAAGCATGTTTACATGCCGGTAAGGGTGAAAGGGTGCGGTAAGAGCGCACCGCACCTCTGGTAACAGAGTGTGGCAAGGTAAACTCCACCCGGAGCAAGACCAAATAGGATCCCTCAACGTGTGGCCCGCATGGGGATCGGGTAGGTTGCTTGAATCAGTGAGCGATTGCTGATCTAGAGGAATGGTTGCCCACGACAGAACCCGGCTTACGGCCAACTCCACTCTTTTCTTAGCTAGCTTTTCAAAACGCACTTATAGTGCCGCTTTTCTTTGAAGCTTTTTCCTAAAGTCGGTGAAAGCTATTCCTGTAGCAGCTGACGGCTATTCATATCGAGGTGAAGCCTCTACCTGAAAGTAAACCCTCAGGCAGAGACATTTATCGCTCGTTACTGGAAGAAGTAACGGAAAGTTGCGCCTACTGTACGTGGCTGATTCACCGTAAACCCAAGCCGAGCTCGTCCACCACGTTCTCTATCAAAGGATAGCTGCGCGTTTTCGTCGAACAGGTTGTTTGCATACAGCAATATTTCATAGTCATCGTAGGTGAGACCAAAGCTCATATTAAGCGTACCGTAGTCGTCTAACAACAAGTCTAATTCCGTTGTTTCTGCGCCAGTGGCACCGCCAAAGGCAAGGCCTGAAGTGAATATACCTGCGCCTGCAACTTGGTCGCTAGGCTGGGTAATGCGGTCGCCCACGTATTGATAAGAGCCTTGGAAATAGGTGCTGTTTGAAGAGAATAAAGGCTGCGCTAAATCGTAGGTAAATGCGATGGCAAAGCTCTCTTCAGGTACTGAAGCTAAGCGGTTGCCGTCTTCAACACCACCTAGCACCGCACCATCACCGTCAACAACGGTTGAATCGAACTCGGCTTCAATGATGCTACCCGTTAACGAGAAAAAGAGCTGGTCAGTAAACTGACGTGTAAGCTCAAATTCAATACCTTGGGTGTGGGCGTCAGGCACGTTAAATGATACACGTGACGAGCAAGAACCAGCATCCAATGTAACCTGAAGATCTTCAATATCGTTATAGAAAGCCGAGATGTTAGCTGTCCATCCACGACCTGAAGACTTCATGCCAATCTCATAGTTGGTGAGCTTTTCATCGTCATAGTCTTGGAACGAACCAAAGATGGCTTCATCTTGGTCGGTACACAGGCTTCTATTTAGCGGGTCATTTACACCGCCAAGTCTAAATCCTTGAGATACCTGAGCATTTAAGTTCACGTTTTCGTTTACGCTATACTGGCCGATAACGCGAGAAGTAAAGCCATCTGATTCTGTAGAATCGGTCTGGTTGTCGCCGTTGGCAAATAAGCCCCCAGAGATAAACTGACGCTCTTCTTCATAATCGTAAAAACGAGAGCCCACGGTCATTTTAAAGTCATCGTTCACTTGATAGTTCACTTCACCAAACACAGCAAGCTGCTTCAAGTCGTACGGTAAATAGGCGTTGTAGGGAGAATCAGCTTCAAAACCATTGGCAACCGCTGCTGACGTGCCTTCACCTAAGGTGGCGTCGGTAAATGCGTCGTACCCAGGGGTAGGGAGTGATTGGTCGTAAACACGCTCTGTAGAAGAGTAGAAAGCGCCAACTAGCCAGTCTAGCGCGCCATCGCCATTGGATGCGGCGCGAAGCTCAAAGGTATCTTGCTCTACTTCTGTTCTGTCTAATAAGTTCGACGGTAATAGTACGGCTTCATCGGGAAAACCTAAGTCGATACTTACTGAGCCCGAAAGCGCGCTGGCATCACGACTTACAAGAATATCGCGGTCGGTATAGCTATAAACAAAGGTAAAGTCAGCAACGTCAGCTTGATATTCAGCAGTTACGTCAGCAATCAAGGTATCGTCAGAGAAGCCTTCTTCAAGCAACAGGTATTGTTCTCGTTCACCCAATTGAATAGCTGGGCGGGTCGTTGTGTAAGGGTTACCAAACAGGTTATACACTTCTTGACGGTTAAATCCATTCATTTCCAGTTCTTGGAAAATAAGTCGTGGAGTAATGGTTAATTTATCATTTGGCGCTATCACGAAGGCAACGCGACCGCCGGTTCTATCGCCGTCATTAACGTCTTCTTTAAACGCGCCATTTTCGCCATAAGCATCAATAAAACCCGCGTAGTCTGTGCGATACACTACAGCGCGCATAGCGATGGTATCTGAGATGGGTAGGTTAACCATACCTTTCACGTGTCCGCCTACGCCGCCATCGGTCACTGTATTTAAGTTTGCTTCAAATTTACCTTCAAAGGTGTCTAATTCAGGCTGGTTGGTAATGTATCGAAGGGTACCGCCAATAGAACCCGAGCCAAACAATGTGCCTTGTGGGCCGCGCAGCGTTTCAATACGGTTAAGATCAAAAAGATCGAGATCTGGTGTGAATAGAGATAGCGAGATCACGCTTTCATCAAGGTATACGCCGACCTGCTCTTTAACGCCTGGTTGGTCTCGTACAATTTGACCCGCTGAAACGCCACGCATAGATACTTGGCTTTGGCCTGGTCCTAAGTTTTGAATTGAGACGCTCGCCACGTTTCTTGCGACGTCTTCTAAGTTTCCTGCACCGCTGCGTTCAAAGTCTCGCTGCGTTTGTGCGTTGATTGAAAAAGGAATGTCTTCAATGGATTCTGCACGCTTTGTTGCAGTTACTATGATCTGCTCAAAGTCATCGTCATCTTTTTGTTGTGTGTCCTGAGCCATTGCACCGGAGCTAAGCAGCCCCATTACCGCAACGCTAAGTGTGCTTCGTCTAAACGACGATTTTTCTATTTTAAACATAAGTCCATCCAGATTTTTTGTTTCTATTTTGTTGTCAGGCAAGGGGGTAATGTGGCAAAAAAGTTGGTTTATTTCCATAAATTGCGAAACAAATATTTCATTTTTTGTTGCATCTAATGCTGTATGTTTTTCTTGTTAACTTGGTGTTAATTGTAAGTGTGTGGGGAATGTGCGTCTAAAAGGTCAAAAGAAGCGTCTATCTAGCTAATTACAAAAGCAAAAATCTAAGTATCATCTTTTATAGGAGAGGTGTTGACCCTATGAGCAAAAATGATTGAGTGATAAAAGCAAGCGGCAGCAATCGGTTTATATCAGCGTCACAGTAAAAGCTGATGGGTTAAGTCGAAAGTACAACATGAAAGCATTGTTCAACAGTTAAAGCTAAGAAGGTGAGTAATAGAGTGGAGAAAGCAGTGAATACAAGCGATGTAGTAAAAGGGGTCTTAGCCATTGTTATCGCAAGCTTTCTGTGGGGGACAACAGGTACTGCCGCTCAGTTCGCTCCAGAAATCAGTCCTCTGGCAATCGGTGCCTTTGCAATGGGTATAGGCGGTGTATTGCTTTGTGTTAGTGCCCGAAAATCACTAGTAAAGGATGCACCTATTCTTTTTTCTACACCACTGACCTTTCTGTTTGGCAGTGCATGTGTTGCAATTTATCCGCTGGCCTTTTACAGCTCAATGCGTTTGTCAGGCGTTGCCATTGGCACCGTGGTTTCTATCGCCAGTGCACCACTATTCGCTGCGCTTTTAGAGTACTTTTTAAGTAAAAAGCCCGTGTCTTTAAAATGGTTTATTAGTTTTGTGTTTGGTGCGTTTGGGATTGGCATGTTAGCCATGGGTAAGGCACAGGACGCAATGGCGTTGTCAGCATCTAAAGATGATCAGGTGTTCGGCGTTCTATTGGGTTTAATTGCAGGTTTAACTTACGCTGGATACTCATGGGCCGCGAAGCAACACATTGACGCTGGCGCAAATTCAAAATCTGCCATGGCCGGACTTTTCGGTTGCGCTGCCGTTGCTCTGTTGCCTTCCCTCTGGTTTACCGGTCAAAACTTGTTTGCTAACACTATCCACATTAGCGTTTCACTCTATATGGCTGTTGTGCCGATGTTTCTTGGTTATTTGCTATTTGGCTATGGTCTTCGCACTACCGAAGCGAGTAAAGCTACGCTTATTACGTTAATTGAGCCACTGATTGCGACACTTTTCGCTATTTTTCTGATTGGTGAAGTATTCAAGCCGGTGGGGTGGGTTGGCATGACGCTGGTGTGTCTTTGCCTTTTAATCCAATCGATAAAATTTCCCTTTGCTTTAAAGCGCTATGGATGGGGTCAAGGGCTAAGATAAGGTTACTCTCGGCTTGAAAGTCCATTCTGACGAACTTATCAGAATCAAAATACACATAGCCGGCGATCATCCCTACGGTTTCACCGTAGATAGAGCTCAATGAACAGCGCTTTCTTCGCTATTTCTTTCAATATTTGCCCAATGCTCAACTTTGTCGATGAGGTCAATAGCATCAAAAGGTTTACTTAGGTAATCGTCCATTCCGGCATTAACGCATTGCTCTTTGTCACCTTTCATGGCATTGGCGGTTAGTGCGATGATCGGAACGTTTAAATAGCGTTCTCCGGCCTCACCATTTCTTATGCGTTTAGTTGCTTCAAAGCCGTCCATTTCCGGCATTTGACAGTCCATCAAGACAACATCAAAGGTCACTTTCATTTTGTTCAACGCTTCAAGTGCCTCTAGGCCTGATTTGGCACTCAATGTAGTGTGGTTATTTAGGTGCTGTTTAACAATAACCTGATTAATGTCGTTGTCTTCGACAATTAATACTTTGCGTTTTTTCCCTTTTTCCCGTTTCACTCCTGAGGAGTGGTGAACTGGCTTAAGCAGGGCTTCGTCGGCTTGTTCAAGCATAATAGTGAAAGAGAACGTGCTTCCATGACCTTTAACGCTCTCAAGTTTTATATCGCCGCCCATGAGTTCGCATAATTGTTTGCTAATAGAAAGACCAAGGCCTGTTCCGCCAAATTTGCGAGTTGTAGAAAGGTCTTCTTGGGTAAAGACATCAAAGATTGTACTTTGCTTGTCTTGTGCGATGCCAATGCCGGTGTCTTTTACGCTACATAAAAGCTTAAGGCTGTTATCTGCATTTTGCTGAATGCTGGTGGTGACTTCAATACATCCACTGTCGGTGAACTTCACGGCATTACCTAACAAGTTCGAGAGTATTTGTCTAAAGCGTACATCATCGCCTTGTACAACGTGAAAGCCTTGTAAATCAAAGTGAAAATGTAGCGCTAACCCTTTTTCTTGGCACATAATCGCGTACTGACTTTGAAGGTTTTCAAGCGATTCTAAAATGTCGAATGGGTTTTCTTCAATTTGCAGTTGGCCTGCCTCAATTTTAGAGAAGTCCAAAATATCATTTACGATATGTAAAAGGCCTTGGATACTAAACTTAGCAAGAGACAGGTAGTGCTTTTGCTGCTCAGTGAGTTCAGAGCTAGCCATTAACTGCAAAACACCAGAAATACCGTGTATTGGCGTGCGTATTTCATGGCTCATACTAGCGAGGAAGCTCGATTTAAGATGGGCAGACTCTTCCGCTTTTTCTCGCGCATCCTGAAGATACTGTTCGGTTTGTCGTTGTTGAGTAACGTCCTGTTGAAACCCGATATAGTGAGTGACTTCACCATTTATTTTTACCGGCGTTAAATTCAAACGGTTGTAAAAGGCGCTGCCGTCTTTTTTATAGTTGAGCAGCGTCGTTTCAATAGGCTCGCGCACTGCAATAGCCTCGCGGATTTGGTCAACTGTCTGCTTGCTGGTTTCATCGCCCTGCATCGACCTGCAATTATGACCGATTATTTCTTCACGACTGTAGCCTGTAAGCTCTTCAAAGGCACTGTTTACGTATATTATTGGTTGGCCGACGCGCTTAATGTCCGAAATGATGATCGACACCGTTGCTTCATCCATAGCGTGAGTGAGCACTTTAACGTGACTTTCAAGAGAGCGTTGTTCAGTTTCGTCGCTACCAACATAGATATCACCACGAATATTACCATTAGCATCGGCCAGTGATGTTTTAGTCCAATGAACAAACCGCTCTTGGCCGGTTGATACCGAAAAGTGTGTAAGTTCATTGCTCTGTGAAGAAGCAAGCTTTTGCATAATGAACTTCAAAATACCGTTCTTTTCACCGTACTGGTCATGACAAAAGTCGTCGAAGCGCTTATTAGAAAGTAAAATTTGCTTGTCTTGATCAACCACAACAAGCATATCGCCCATTGACTCCAACACGTTAGAAAACTGTTCGTTAGACAGTGAAACCTCTGTCAAATCCCAAATCAGTTTGTCAAACGCTTCGCGAATATCCGCAAGTTCTTGGGCCTCAACGTCACTATCAAGGCGTAGTGAGGTCTTATCATCACTGTTTAGTCGATTCTTAATGTCATTGTACAAAGTCGAAAGTGTTCGCTCGGCAAGCGTTCCCGTCATACTCACCATATGCAAAATGATAAATACGAAGCCTACAATCATTGCCAGCAATACAATCCCAGTCCATGCGGCTTCTCTGTATGCGGTGATGGTGGGTTTCACGCTGTATAAGGTTAGATTTTGCCAGTCAGCCTTTTTTATAGCGTAGCCGCTGTCATCAAAATCGGAAAAGCTTGAGTTGGGAGCAATGAGTGAGGGCTCACTGCTAAACAGGACACGCCCACTAGAGTCGGTAACAAGCTGGTTAGTCAGTCTGGGATAGGGCGCGAGCAAAGACTGCAAGCTATCCACATACATAACAAGTGCGCCTTCCGCTACGCCTCTAAGTAACACTGGAACGCTTATTAATACGCCGTACTTTGATACCGAGGAGTATGCATTCGATGAACCAAGGGTTTGCTGGCGCCATGCACTACTGAGGGACTCCGGGATAACAGCATTCCAGTTTTTATCAATCACCCGGTTCCCGGCAAAATCAAATAGCGCAAACTCGACACTTTTCGCCTGAGTTAAATTTAACGAGCGGAAAAACATGGGAAGGTAATTATCCCTTTGCTCGAAATCAACCAAGGAATTGATAATGATATCGTTAGCTGCCAAGTCTGCTAGCTGTCTAGTGGTATCGCTAACAATGTAATTGATATCTTGTTCTAAACCATCAACAGATTGTTGTTGAAGGTGGTCGGTTTGTTTAACAATGAAGTGAAAAGAGAGAGCAAACAGAATGATAGACAAAACCGCGACGAGTAAAACCAGTCGCGGAAGCATGCTTGAAAGCAGAAGAGAGCGTAACCTTGGGGGCTGCTGCATCATTGCACGCCCGTTGTTACCAAGTGACCTTTTTCGTTAAACGTAGTCATAAAATAATCCTTTGCCCAGAGTGCATCGTGTCTGTCCTCTGAAAATGGAGCTGTGTAGTGCTTCACTGCACCTTGGACATTTTGAAGAGACTCTAGCGCACCGCGTAATGCGTCTACTTCTATACTACCAGCTTTCGCGGCAGCTGCCGCGATTAAATGAGTTAAATCATAAGCATGAGCCAAACCTGTCACACCACCAATCGCAGTCGCATCCACCAAGCCATACTTACTATAATAGGCTTCTAACAAGCTTTTTGCCTTGGTATTTTTCTGGTGGTTGAAGTGGAAGGTTTGAAGTACTGACACATTGTAGTTAGCGATGGGCTCAGCAAGTAAAGAGGCGAACTGACCCGACGCGACTCCCCAATGCGACACAACAGGGAGAGAGGCGATGCCTTGTTTTGCCATCTCATCGAGTACCACAACACCTTCAGGAACGTTAGTGACAAGAATAATCGCTTCCGCTTTCGTGCTTTTTATTGCCGCGATATCCTCAGAAAAGTCTTTCTGCTGCCAATTTATCCATTGGGTTGCTGTTATATCAATATCATTATTACTTGCAGCTTGTGTTAATGATTCAAGGTTTGAGCGTCCCCATCCTGTTCTTTCCAATACCAACGCGATATTTGAAAGCCCCATATATTTGACGTGATTAATTAGGACTGACGCTGCTTCAGCGTCGCGTACCGACACGCGAAATATGTTATTCGGTGAGTGCCCGTTGTCGATAATAGGCGTCCCCGCTGCCCAAGGAACCAACATCAAAATGTTTTTTTCGTGTATTGGGTCGACTTCAGCGAGAACTACAGGTGTATGAACGCCGCCTACTACCGCAAGTAAATTGGGAGTTTGGGAAAATTGCTCAATGTTATATACACCTCGAGCTGGGTTGCCGCGATGGTCTTTCGCAATAACTTTTATTTGACGACCTAGAATCCCACCAGCGGCATTTATTTCGTCGACGGCAAGCTCGACCCCTCTTGTAATAGCGATGCCACCTTCAACAGCTACCGCTGAAAGATCGGCATCAATACCAATCACCAGAGGTTCCGTTGAACTTAATGCTTTACTTGCAGTAAAAATTGAAAAGACGCAAGCCAGCGAGAGAAAGATAGAAAGTGCACGCATGAATAGGCTACCTAAATGTTAACCTTAAAAGTGTATAGCAATGCGCTCAGTCTTTTAGCGTAAACGTCTTATCCTTTAGTATAAGTTTGATGCTTTTTTGAGAGCTTTTACGAGATTTTTGAGCGCTGGCGACGGGTTGGTGTACTAAACGAGTGCGCATTAATTGTGGCACGATTCTACTATTAGCTTATATTTCGAGAAGAGTGGTTGTACATTTGCTAAACAGTGCTCGACGTTGTTTAGTTGTTCCTCTGGTGACGAGGTAGCAGTAAAACCGCCTGATAAAAATGGTTTGCGTATGTTGCAAGCAAGGATAAACAGCGGTTTGGAGCGTGAGTGCGAAAGAATACCCTGCCAACAATAATAGACATTGAAGCAAGTGGATTTGGCGCAGCGAGTTACCCTATTGAAATAGGTATCGTGCGCTATGATGGTGCAAAGTGGTGTAAGCTACTTCGGTCCTTTGACTCGTGGGTTCACTGGGATCGAAAAGCGGAGTCACTGCACGGCATAACGCAGCAGATGCTGCAAACTCGAGGAGAAGAGCCTCGAAAAGTCTGTGTTGAGTTAAATAACTTCCTTGGCAATACGGTGGTTTACAGTGACGGTTGGGTCGTTGATAACCCGTGGCTAATTAAGCTCTACGCCGCAGCGCAGGTAGAAATGTCTTTTACGTGTAGAGCATTGGAATATATTTTGTCTGAAGCACAAATGAATCAATGGCATGAGGTGAAAAGCCGTCTTGCGAGCCAACTTGATGTTAAGCGTCATAGAGCGAGTTCCGACGCGATGGTAATTCAACAGACTTACGCAAAAACCTTATCATTGGCATAACGGCAACTACGTTTCGTCTTTATGATGGGGTGTAATACTAAAAGCGCACTGTGAATGCAATGTAGCGGTGACCTAAAACAAGGATGACTTAAAACAAGGATGACTTAAAACAAGTAATTGACGCCCAATGAGAGAGCCATATTCTCTTCTTCCCCAACTTGCCTATGTTCAAGTTCTACCGCCATGTTTAAACCCTCGCTTTTGCCAAGCAGCCAGCCCAACCGAGTAAAAGTACCTACATCATGTGGTAAATAAAGCCACTCTGCGTAATGCTGAAAGGCGGTATTGTTGGTTTTGTACGTTGCATAGACCTTTTGCGGAACCCAAGTGTTAAACCGCCTGCTGGCGCTAAACATACCTTGTGACCCCGCTGGGTAGGTATAACTGTTGTCGTATAGATAAGTTTCGGTTGTAGATTGAATGCGGTACATACTATTTAGCTGCCACCGGGCTATTTTTTTGCTTTTGAATTGGATGGGGCTGTAGTGGGAAGCATTCATTTCCGCGAGCACGGGGGAAGCCGCCATAGACGCAGCCAAAGTAAGTGCCAGAAGAATACCAGTAACCACGTTCATGGAAGTGCCCAAGTTGTTGTTATCATGGCTTGTAAACAACCAGAAACTACAAGCGATAGTGTGTTCATTATTTAAGCATAGCTGTAAAAAATAAATGATGAAAATATTCTTTGCTGTTTTTTAATTTGTTTCGTTGATTTTGCTAGCCAAATAAAAAACGCCGCTAGTTTATACAAACACTTCTGTGTAAAGCGTTACAAAAACTGAGCGGCGCATTTAAAAGCGTTATTTGGTTATCGAATTAAATCGATGCTTTTAACGCTTCTGCTTTATCTGTTGCTTCCCATGGGAATTCGTCACGACCAAAGTGACCGTACGCAGCCGTTGGGCGGTAAATAGGGCGCTCAAGGTCTAGCATTTGAATAAGTCCATACGGGCGTAGGTCGAAATGTTCACGGACCAGTGCCACTAACGTTTTCTCATCTACCACACCTGTACCGAAGGTATCGATGCTGATAGACGTTGGCTCTGCTACACCAATGGCGTAAGACACTTGAATTTCACAGCGCTTAGCAAGACCTGCTGCAACAATATTCTTAGCAACGTAACGACCCGCGTATGCTGCACTGCGGTCTACTTTTGATGGATCTTTACCAGAGAACGCGCCACCACCGTGACGGGCCATACCACCGTAAGTATCAACAATGATTTTACGACCTGTTAAGCCACAGTCGCCCATTGGACCACCGATAACAAACCGTCCCGTTGGGTTAATGTGAAAGCGTGTATTTCCATCAATCCATTCACTAGGCAGCACTGGCTTAATAATTTCTTCCATTACCGCTTCGCGAACTGTTTCAGTGCTTACTGAATCACAGTGCTGGGTTGAAAGCACAACCGCGTCGATGCCAACAGGCTTGTCGTTTTCATATTTGAAAGTAATTTGGCTTTTAGCATCTGGGCGTAACCAGTCTAGCTTACCAGATTTACGCACTTCGGCTTGTTTTTGAACAAGGCGGTGAGAGTACGTGATTGGCGCAGGCATTAGTACGTCAGTTTCGTCGCTAGCGTAGCCAAACATTAGACCTTGGTCACCCGCACCTTGTTCTTCAAGGCTTGCGCGATCAACACCTTGATTGATGTCCGGTGACTGTTTGCCAATAGCATTTAATACCGCACATGAATCAGCGTCGAAGCCCATATCTGAGTGCGTGTAGCCAATTTCTTTAACTGTTTTTCGGGTAAGCTCTTCAATATCTACCCATGCAGAGGTAGTTACTTCACCACCCACTAAAACCATACCGGTTTTTACATACGTTTCGCAGGCCACCCGAGCGCGAGGATCTTGTTCTAAAATAGCGTCAAGAACCGCATCTGAGATCTGATCAGCAATTTTGTCCGGATGTCCTTCAGACACTGACTCGGATGTGAATAAATGCGTGGCCATAAATGCTCCGTAAGCGTTAAATTATCAAAATAGTCGTATATTGTACTAAAACAAGTTATAAATACCAGTCTTTACTTCTAGACGTCTAAAAGTCTCTTCGTTACGAATAGTTGACACAACCCGATCACTAATGGGGTTATCCAGGACGAAATTGGTAAAGCGAATGATGTACTAGTAAAACCAGACGTTAGATATAACCGTTTTTGATGTATTGGGAATACGTGATGGATAAGGTATAGACCATTTTTTACTAAGACTTTCACTATTGGCAATCAAAACCCATTGAACTGTAAGGTGGCATAGGTAAGAATAACGCCACATTCATTCGTATAAAGAAGTAGAGCGAACGCCTTACCTCTACGCTCGTCTAGCTTGCCTAGCCCGCTAAGATACGAAACAAAAGATACAAAATAAATCAGGAGACAACATGCCCTCTCGTCGTGAACTCGCCAATGCAATCCGTGCATTAAGCATGGATGCCGTTCAACAAGCTAAATCTGGTCACCCAGGTGCCCCAATGGGGATGGCTGATATCGCACAGGTACTATGGGGTGATTTCTTATCACACAACCCTGCAAACCCATCTTGGGCTAACCGCGATCGCTTTGTGCTTTCAAATGGTCACGGCTCGATGCTGTTGTACTCTCTTCTTCACCTTTCGGGCTACGAACTGCCAATAGAAGAATTAAAGAACTTCCGCCAATTGCATTCAAAAACGCCAGGCCATCCTGAGTACGGTTATGCGCCAGGTGTTGAAACGACCACTGGCCCACTAGGCCAAGGTATCAGTAATGCTGTGGGTATGGCGCTTGCCGAGAAAGTGCTAGCGGCACAATTCAACAAAGATGGTCACAATATTGTTGACCACCACACCTACGCATTCTTAGGCGATGGCTGCTTGATGGAAGGTATCTCACACGAGACATGTTCACTAGCCGGCACACTAGGCCTTGGTAAGCTTATCGCGTTTTGGGATGACAACGGCATTTCAATTGATGGCGAAGTAGAAGGCTGGTTCACTGACGATACACCAGCACGCTTTAAGAGCTACGGTTGGGAAGTGATCGATGGCGTTGACGGTCACGATGCAGAGCAAGTAAAAGCCGCT
Source organism: Alteromonas alvinellae (assembly GCF_902705805.1). NCBI lineage: Bacteria > Pseudomonadati > Pseudomonadota > Gammaproteobacteria > Alteromonadales > Alteromonadaceae > Alteromonas > Alteromonas alvinellae. Next base: position 89,209 of record NZ_CACSIH010000203.1, read on the forward strand.
ATTGAAAAGGCGCAAGCGAACACCGCGCAGCCTACGCTTATTTGTTGTAAAACCACTATTGGCTTCGGCTCGCCTAATAAAGAAGGTACCGAGTCTTGTCACGGTGCACCACTAGGTGAAGATGAAATTGTAGCCACTCGCGAAAAGCTTGGCTGGAGCCATGGCGCGTTCGAAATTCCAGACGATATTTACGCGGGTTGGGATGCTAAAGAGAAAGGTTCAAACGCGGAGAGCGCGTGGGATGACGCTTTCGCGGCATACGAAGCCGCTTACCCAGAGCTTGCGGCAGAGTTCAAACGCCGCGTAAATGGCGAGTTGCCAGCAGATTTCAGCGAAAAAGCAGATGCAATTATTGCTGAGCTTCAAGCTAACCCACAAAATATTGCTTCACGTAAAGCGTCGCAAAATGCACTAAACGCATTTGGTCCACTACTTCCTGAGCTATTAGGCGGCTCTGCTGACCTTGCTGGTTCTAACCTTACTATTTGGGAAGGCAGCAAAGGCGTTGAAGCGAACGATGCGTCAGGTAACTACATTTATTACGGTGTACGTGAGTTTGGTATGTCTGCCATGATGAATGGTATTGCCCTTCACGGTGGCTTTAAGGCATACGGTGCAACCTTCCTAATGTTCATGGAATATGCACGCAATGCGGTACGTATGGCAGCGCTAATGAAGCAGCCTGCAATTTTCGTTTACACCCACGATTCAATTGGTCTAGGTGAAGACGGCCCAACACACCAGCCAGTAGAGCAGGTGGTTGCGCTACGTGCAACGCCTAATCTTGATAACTGGCGTCCTTGTGATCAGGTTGAGTCTGCTGTGTCGTGGAAGTCTGCTATTGAGCGCACTGACGGCCCAACAACACTAATCTTCACACGCCAAGGCTTAGCACAGCAAGAAAGAACGGCTCAACAAGTTGCAGATATCGCTAAAGGCGGTTACGTACTTAAAGACTGTGAAGGTACGCCAGAGCTTATTCTTATTGGTACCGGTTCTGAGGTTCAGCTAGCCGTTGAAGCAGCAGCGAAACTGACCGAGCAAGGCAAAGCCGTTCGCGTGGTGTCTATGCCATCAACTGACGTATTTGACCGTCAGTCTGCTGACTACCGTGAAAGTGTACTACCTTCTAGCGTAGTTAAACGCGTGGCGGTTGAAGCCTTGTCTAAAGATAGCTGGTACAAGTACGTTGGCTTTAATGGTGCTATCGTAGGCATGGACACCTTTGGTGAATCTGCACCTGCGGGCGACCTGTTCAAGCACTTCAACATTACCACTGACGCTGTAGTAGAGGCTGCACTGTCTCTGTAAGAGGTAATAGATAAGCCTATGGTAAATATTGCCATAAATGGGTTTGGTCGTATTGGTCGTAACGTGTTGCGCGCGCTGTATGAAAGTGGGCGCAACAACGAATTTAACGTGGTGGCCATTAACGACATTGCTAAACCCGAAGGCATAGCACATTTACTTAAATACGACACCGCCCACGGGCGGTTCCGTTTTGATGTGGCCTTAGAAAATAACACGCTTAATGTCGCAGGTGACGATATTACGCTGCTTGCGGTAAACGATATTAAAGACCTACCCTGGAAAGACTTAGGCGTTGATATTGTGCTTGAGTGTACGGGCAAGTTTGATGACAGAGCATCGGGGCAAGCACATTTAGATGCAGGCGCTGGCAAAGTGCTTTTCTCGTCACCCGGGTCACCAGATTTAGACAATACGGTCATTTTCGGAACCAACGAAGACACGTTGACCAGTGAACAAAAATTAGTCTCCAACGGCTCTTGCACCACAAACTGCATTGTTCCTGTTATCCAAGCGCTAGACGCTGCGTTCGGTGTTGAAAGTGGTACGATCACAACCATTCACGCGTCTATGCACGACCAGCAAGTTATCGACGCCTATCACGAAGATTTGCGCAGAACCCGTGCTGCAAGTCAGTCGATTATTCCCGTTGATACCCGACTTGCTGCCGGTATAGAGCGCATTCTGCCTAAGTTTGCGGGAAAATTCGAAGCCATTGCGGTTCGAGTGCCAACTATCAATGTTACTGCCATGGATTTGAGTGTAACGCTTCAATCTAAGGTAACGATTGAGCAAGTGAACCAAGCCCTTCGCAATGCAAAAGCGGGGCGTTTACAGGGCATTTTGGACTACACCGAAGAGCCTTTGGTGTCGGTAGATTTCAATCACGACCCTCACTCGTGTATTGTAGATGGCACACAAACAAGAGTCAGTCACAAACAACTGGTTAAAACACTAGTATGGTGTGACAACGAATGGGGTTTTGCAAACCGTATGCTCGATACCGCAAAAGTGATGTTCGACGCAAAATAAAGCATTGATGCTGCCAAGGGTTGGTAGCACCAGCCCGCGCAGCTTTCACAGTTAATTTGAGCGTGTCTTACCTTCAAAACACGCTCTACTGAATTTAAATTAACATAGGAAAGACGATGGCAATTCCAAGCATGAGCGATATGGCCCTAAAAGGTCAGCGCGTATTAATTAGACAAGATTTAAACGTGCCGGTAAAAGACGGCAAAGTAACTTCTGATGCGCGTATCAAAGCATCAATCCCTACGATTAAAGCAGCCCTAGACGCAGGTGCGGCAGTTATGGTGATGTCTCACCTTGGTCGCCCTACTGAAGGCGAGTCTGCTGATGAGTTCTCTCTTCAACCTGTTGTTGATTACCTTAACGACGCCCTAGATGTGCCGGTAAAGCTAGTAAAAGATTACCTAGACGGTGTTGAGCTTAGCGAAGGTGAGCTCGTCATTCTTGAAAACGTTCGCTTCAATAATGGCGAAAAGAAAGACGACGAGACACTGGCAAAGCAGTACGCTGCACTATGCGATATCTTTGTAATGGATGCCTTCGGGACTGCTCACCGTGCACAAGCGTCTACCCATGGCGTTGCTAAATTCGCACCAAAAGCCTGTGCTGGCCCATTACTTGCTGCGGAACTAGATGCACTAGGCAAGGCGCTGGATAACCCTAAACGCCCAATGGTTGCTATTGTCGGTGGCTCTAAAGTATCAACCAAGTTGACCGTGCTAAAAACATTGGCCGAAAAAGTAGACCAGCTAATTGTGGGCGGTGGTATCGCCAATACCTTTATCGCGGCACAGGGCCACAATGTAGGTAAATCGTTGGTAGAAATGGACTTAACCGAACAAGCCACGCAGCTTATGAACGAAGCGCAGGCGAATGGCGGAAATATTCCAGTACCGACAGACGTAGTAGTGGGTAAAGCGTTTGATGAAAACACCGAAGCTACGCTTAAACTTGTCAGTGAAGTTGCCGACGACGACATGATTTTTGATATCGGTCCAGACTCGTCAAAAGCGCTAGAAGATATCATCAAAAACGCGGGTACTATAGTATGGAATGGTCCCGTAGGCGTATTTGAATTTGAACAGTTCAGTGCTGGAACAAAAGCGCTGTCTGAAGCGATTGCGGCAAGCGACGCATTCTCAATCGCAGGTGGTGGTGATACACTAGCAGCAGTTGATAAATACGGGATTGCCGATAAGGTCTCTTATATTTCAACAGGTGGTGGCGCGTTCCTAGAATTCTTGGAAGGCAAAACACTACCAGCGGTAGCAGTACTAGAAGAAAAAAATAAATAAGCCTGGGCGCTGCATGTAAACGCAGCGTTTTAAAGCTCTAGATAGCTGAGGCCTAGTACAAACGTTACCCCATAGGTGTCACGCTCAGTAACAGCATTTTTGAGCGTGACCTTTTAATCGGAAACGATTACACCTGCGAAACAGTGAAGTACGCAGGCATAAATACCAATTTTATTACAGATGTGTTTACTTAAGGTGCTGGCATGCTGCGTCTGAGACAAACAGATCTTTAATAGAATTGGTATAACAATAAACCCTACACCTGTCTATTAAGGCAGTAATATACAAAAGGAGTGTTGCAATGGCATCACAAGCTCAGCAGGCAATGCTGGATAAACTGAAGACGCAAACCGGTTTTATTGCAGCGTTAGATCAAAGCGGCGGTAGTACCCCTAAAGCGTTACGCTTATATGGCATCGAAGAGTCAGAGTACAGCTCAGACGAAGAGATGTTTAATCTTGTTCACGAAATGCGTACGCGCATTATCACCAGCACCCCTTTTAGCGGCGAGCGCGTTCTTGGCGCAATCTTGTTTGAAAACACCCTTGATAGAGAAATTGAAGGCATGTCTTCTGCACACTACCTGTGGCAGAAAAAGCGTGTTATTCCTTTCTTAAAGGTAGATAAAGGTCTAGCTGAAGAAAGCAATGGCGTTCAAGTAATGAAGCCAATGCCTGGTCTTGATGCACTGCTAGCTAAAGCGGTAGCGCAAAACGTGTTTGGCACTAAGATGCGAAGTGTTGTTAAGCTTGCGAATCACCAAGGTATTAAAGATGTTGTTGCTCAGCAATTTGAAGTGGGTAAGCAAATCTTAGCCGCAGGTCTTGTTCCGATTATCGAGCCAGAAGTAGACATCCACAGCCCACAAAAAGCGGAAGCTGAAGCTCTTCTTAAATTAGAGATCCTAACGCAGCTAAACCTTCTAAACGAAGGCCAGGAAGTTATGCTCAAGCTAACGCTTCCGACAGAAGCTAATTTCTACAAAGAGCTTGTTGATCACCCTCGCGTGCTTAAGGTTGTAGCGCTTTCTGGCGGCTATAGCCGTGAAGAAGCAAATGCGAAACTGGCAGAAAACCAAGGTATGATTGCGAGTTTCTCTCGAGCATTGACCGAAGGCGTTTCTGCAAAGCAGTCTCAGGAAGAATTCGAGGCAACGCTAGATAAAGCGATTGAAGATATTTACCAGGCCTCTAAGGCGTAATCTTCTCTTTTGTCAGCACTTCTAAAGAGCGCCTAATGGCGCTCTTTTTCGTTACTAGTTCTTTTGAAGTATTGTGACACCTTCAACTTAATAAGCTCATCTTTATAACCTTGCTAAAGGGATGCCTCTGGGGAATTAAAGTCTTAACTAATACCTTTATATGTGGCTATAAAATACGCCCGCCCACAACACACATGCAATAACGATGGATAGAAAAACGCCTGCTGATGCTAAGTCTTTTGCTAACCCTGATAGGGCATGAAACTCTGTACCTATTCTGTCGACGGTGACTTCAATTGCCGTATTGATGATTTCCGCAAATAAAATGAAAAAAATGGAAGACATTAAAATTGCACGTTCAAGAAAAGGAATTGACCAAAAAGCAAGAACCACGAATGCCACAGCGGCTAGACTGAGTTCTTGTTTAAATGCAGCTTCGTTTTTAGTAAGCCAGCTAAACGCTCGAAGTGAATTCTTTAGAGCCTTAAATACTCGACGCAGGCCTTTTGGTTTGTTACTTGGGTCGAAGTGCGAGGTGGTACTAACCACAGGGTTTGATTCATTTAGGCTTCGCATTGTTTAAAGATATCCATAGTAGGTTGGTAAGTAATACTCTTTACACTTGATAAACCAAGTAACGTGTCAAACAAGTTGTCTTGAGAGTAAGGGTGGTTGGCCAGGTTTTTAATACAATTTCGGTAGCCTGAATCTTCAAACTTCGACGCCCAAAAAAGCATAGGAATGTGAGTCTGTTCTTGCGGTGCAATTTGATAAGGGAATCCATGTAGATAGAGTCCTTTTTCACCCAAAGATTCACCGTGGTCAGACAGGTATAGCATGGAAGCGTTTGGCACATTTTTTAATGTATTAACAATCTCTCCAAGTACATAGTCAGTGTACGCAATGGTATTGTCATACGTGTTGATAAGCGCCTGCGAATCACAGTTTTGAATATCACTTCTAGGACAGTCGGGAGAGAATTTGGCAAATTCAGCGGGGTATCTTCGATAGTAGGTAGGGCCATGAGAGCCTATCATATGAAGAACAATAACCCTGTTAGTTGTCGCAGGTGATGACAAAACGTCCTTCAAAAGCTCGTTGAGTAAAACATCGTAGCAAAAATCACCGTCACATAAACTAGGATCTCGGGATGGGTCAAATGCAATAGTTTCAACTCTTTTGCACACCCCCTTGCAGCTACTATTATTGTCTATCCATGTCACATCAGCGCCAGCCCGATGTATGATATCAAGCACATTATCCTGACTTTCCGCAATGCGAACATCATAGCTTTGCCTTGAAAGTCGAGAAAACATACAGGGTACTGACACCGCAGTAGCTGTCCCGCATGAGGTCACGTCGTTGAAACTTACCGCGCCTATGTCGTTCATAAAGGGCGTGGTGTTTCTGCTATAGCCATTACTGGCAAACTTGTCTGCCCTTGCTGTTTCTCCAACAACCAGTACAGTCGTAGAAGGCAAAGCGTTATTTCTATTTATTAGAGAAGGTGTCTTGTCCAGTACCTTGTAAGGAAGTGGCGGATAAAAGTAGGTGTCTCTGAGATATTTGTAGCCAGAATCGTAAAATGCATAAGGGATAATATACTTGGCCAAATCTTTATTATTTCTACCCACCGCAGCATAGTCTTTATAAAGGCCAGCAGCGATAACGATTATTCCAACCACTGCTAATACGTTGAGCTTAAGTAAGTGCTTAACTCTAGCAACTAATTTTCCATTAATTTCCTGATTAAAGACGGCAACAACGGGCACCAATCCTAACAAGAAGAAAAAGAGTAAAAGCGTTGAGCTTAGATAGGCAAATGCTTCACCAGAATTGGTCTCCATCACATTTTGAATCATACTCTTATCAAATATCACGCCGTAAGCGACCATACCGTATAAAAGAAGTGAACTGACTAACAGTGTCACTGCCACGGTCAATCTAGGCAAAAGAATGGCGCCTAATAGGCTAAGGGCGATGATATTGAAAAAGGTAAGCAACAATGGAACGGACAGAAAAAATATCCACTGGCCTACTGAAGTTGGCGACACAGCGTGATAGACATTTGAAATAAAAGGGAAGTTGAAAACCAGCGTTATTAAGACTGATGCTATAAAAACAAAATTGGCTAATGAAGGGTTTAAATTTAACGAACGTGGAAATTTCAAAGTCAGTTCTCTTGTGTACTACTTGCAGCACAAGATAACTTTCAAAACTTAAATAAAGCTTAAGCAAAACTTTGGGATTAGCGTTAATGGGAATTTTTATCTAGAACCAACAATTCCAGATGGTTTCCCATTGCAACCCTCTATTCTACATAGAGAAATGGTGTTCGGTTGCTCAAAAAGTCCCCTAGGCCGTCACTTTCTATCGTTAATTAATTCAATATTACTCTCGCCTTCAGTTTATCTTAAGGTTGAGATCATAACCTTCGCGAGGAATAAAAATCGATGAATGAAACATGAGAATACTCCTTATAGAAGATTCATTGTCTTTGAGAAATAGCCTGAGCTTAGGTCTAGAAAAACTTGGCCATTCAGTTGATTTAGCTGCCACAGGGCCCGATGGTTTGAGTATGGCGCTTCTTGGTAGCTACGACATTATTGTATTAGACCGCATGCTGCCAGAACTTGACGGGATGGCTATCTTGAAAACGCTAAGAAAAAGACGGGTAGAGACCAAGGTGCTCATTTTGTCTGCACGTGCCGAACCTGAAGAGAAAGTCGAAGGCTTGTTAGCAGGCGCTGATGATTATCTATCTAAGCCTTTCTCATTTGAAGAATTGTCAGCACGACTTCTCAGTTTGATGAGACGGGGCGTAACAAATTGTATTAACGATCAAATTACTATTAATGGATTAGTATTGGATATTCAAGCCAAGTCTTTTTTACTTGGAGAGCAGGCGATTAGTTTAACGCCGAATGAATATCGCATAGTAGAGTGCATGTTCCTAAACAAAGGCAAGGTCGTCACATCAGAAAAATTAAGTGAATTTATTTCCGGTAGTTATGACCATATCTCAAAAAATGCAATTGAAGCGCACCTCTCTTCAGCGCGAAAAAAAGTAAGGGCGTGTGGCGCTACACTCCCCATTAAAAGTAAGCGAGGATTTGGCTACGTCGTGGTGGAAGGCGATGAAGTCAATACGTAAAACCTTAACGCGACGCCTTTCTATCACTATTTCTTTGCTGGTGATTGTCGTTTTACTCGCCGCAGATATCGGAGTTGACACCTGGGTCCAAAGAGAGTTTAACCAAGGTCTAAAAGCCAAAGTTGGCATGCTTCAAAGCTTAGTCAATGAAGATTTAGACGGCGTTGAGTTTGAGTTCGCCGGCGAGTATTTCCCTGAGTTCGAGGGTGCCTCTTCTCCAGAATACTTTCAATTGTGGTACAAAGGGCAGATTTTCGAAAAGTCGGAATCCCTTGCACTGTACACTGTCGACGAGCTGCCGTTTGAAAACTTAAGTTTAAACGAGGCGGTGATTAACGACATTACGCTGCCAGATGGTCGTTCCGGGCGTATTATTCACACCAAATACGTGCCTCAAATTGACTCTGAAGACCGCGAAGCATTCTATAGCGTCAGAGGCGAAGAGCAGCGCGACCCCATGGTTATCGCATACGCAACCTCCACTGAACTGTTGAATTTTACTCTTTGGTTTATCGATATCGCATTTTTAGTGGCGCTTATTGTAATTCCGTTAATGGTAAGATTCGTCGTGCGCAACACGGTGTCTTACGCGTTGGCACCACTTGATGCATTAAACAACAATATAAGAACTCTAAGGTTTACTGCCACAGACAAGCACGAAGCATTCTCTACAAACGTTTCAGAACTAGAGCCAATCGTCAGCAGCTTGAACCATTTTATAAACGATAACTACGCCCTATACCTTAGAGAGAAAAGACTTACCTCTGACATTGCTCACGAACTTAAAACGCCGGTTTCTGAACTTATCAACCTGGCGGAAGTTGCCATGAAGTTTCCAGGAGAGGAGCGACTCGAAAAAGATTTTAAACCGCAGATTCTTCGCATTGGGATGCGAATGAAAAACATCATTTCCGGTTTGATGTTAATCCAAAAGCACAGTGCTAAGCAGACTCAATTAAACGACCTTATTAATATTAAAGAGCTCGTTGCTCAAGTTGTCGCAAGCAAAGCGGTAGATAATATTAATGTGGTTGCGAAAGAAAGGAGCGACGTGGTTATTCACTCTAACCGAATTGCGGTGGAGTCTATATTTAGCAACTTGTTAGACAACGCTATCGAGCATGGAAAGCATTGTGAGCCGATCAGCGTGCATATAGGCAAAACGCAATCAGGGCAGGCCCAAATAGAAGTGACAAATACAACGCATTCTGAAATTGATGAAAGTGACTTAAGACATATGTTTGAACCCTTGTGGCAAAAGGATGCATCACGTACGTCAGAAGACAACTTTGGCCTAGGGCTATCAATAGTAAGTGCATTGTGCGGTGCGATTGGAGCAGACGTGTCGGTTTATAAGTTGGATCACAACCACATCTCTTTTTCTGTGGCTTTCAAAAAGGCCTCTTAAAATACGTGCTGTTAAAATGCGCTATTGCTTGCAGTAAAAAGATATGACGTACACTGCCACACTCAGGAATTCTGAGTTTGTTTGTAACAAATACGTGCAACCGGTTATTGCCTGCGTTTACTAGCAAGAATGTTTCTTGTAAAAGCGTAATCGCCTGTGTAGCATAACGCCGCAATTTTCCTTATATAATTGAATTTCTGGAATAATCATCGGTGAATAATCATCAGTACATGAAGCAGTACACCATATACGCATTAATTGCGTTGTTGTTTACTTGCTTATCTGGACTCAAACAGGATTACAAGCCAATCACGTTCAAGCATCATTTTGATGCTTCTATTTCCGAATATTCCTTCGAGTTTGATACAGAGGAAAGTGCGCCGGAAGAGCCCGTCCCGCCACAAAATGTTGTGCTGGATTACATTACGGACTCCTTCACGGATACCGCAAAACCACGTCCGCGTGGGCTTTTCAAAACATCCCTTAACTACGCAACGCCGTTAACCCGAGCGCCGCCTATTGCTTAGTTTTTTAGGTTTAGCGGTTATTGGCTACCTAAAAAACACGTTAATTCGATATTCCTAACAACGCGCCAGCGCTTTGCTGGATGTTTTTGCGTGCTTAATTATCAGCGGTGAACCTATTTGCTGAAAGCGCGCTAGTGGCATGCTGTCTTTTTATAAGGCATGTCACGATTAGCCTTTTTATTACGAATTTACATTATGAGCAAAAAAGCACTTCTTGCAGTAAGCATTGTTTCCGCACTTTTAGGTGGTTGTGGACATGAAGAACATGCTGCGCATCACGAAAAACTTCAATTCAACGTTACTCATCCTATCGTACAAGACACAACGCTGGTAAAAGAGTACGTCAGTCAGATACGTGCCATTCAACATATTGAAGTTAGAGCTATGGAAAAAGGCTATCTTCAATCGACCTTTGTTGATGAGGGACAAACGGTAGAACGTGATCAGCCCATGTTCAAAATAATGCCGAACGTATATGAAGCTGAACTACACCGCGCTGAAGCCGAGGCTAAAGCGGTCGAGATGGAGTACAAAAATACAAAGTCGCTTGTTGAACAAAACATTGTTTCTCCTAACGAACTTGCCGTCATAGAAGCGCAGCTTCAAAAAGCTCAGGCTGAAGTTGAACTGGCAAAGACTCACTTAGCATTCACAGATGTCAAAGCGCCGTTCACAGGCAAAATGGACCGACTGGAAGCTCGAACGGGAAGTTTGCTTGATGAGGGTGAACTGCTCACCACATTGTCTGATATCAGCACAATGTGGGTGTATTTCAATGTGCCTGAATCAGAGTATTTAAACTACGCGCAGAACAGCGCATCAAATGATCAAACGTCAGTGCGATTAAAGCTTGCCGATGGCAGTATTTACGCGCATCAAGGCGTGATAGATGCCATAGAAGCTGATTTTGATAATCATACCGGTACCATTGAAATGCGTGCGTCTTTCCCTAACCCAGACCAACTGCTAAGACATGGGCAGACCGGCAATGTCATGGTGGATATTGCCTATCCGGATGCTTTAGTTATTCCTCAGAAAGCCACATTCGAAATTCTCGATCAAAGCTTTGTGTATGTGCTGGATAGCGAGAACAAGTTAGCAACCCGCCACATTAACATCGCTGCAGAACTCCCTAACATCTATCTGGTTTCAGACGGACTAGCGCCGGACGACACTATTTTGATTGAAGGACTGCGAAGAGTTTCGAACGGCGATGAGATAGAGCCTGAACTTATTTCTGCCAGCGACACATTAGCTGAACTGTCACTGCACGCAGAATAAGGGGGCGCTATGTTTGGAGTTTTTATTAAACGTCCAGTGATGGCCATCATGCTATCGCTGATGATTATATTTTTGGGCGTGTTGTCGGTGTTTAGCCTGCCCACGTCACAGTTTCCAGATATTGCTCCGCCGCGGGTGCTTATTTCTCTGGCATATCCCGGTTCGAGCGCTGATGTATTGGTGAAGTCATCGCTGGTTACCATTGAGCGTTCAATCAACGGTGTGCCGGGCATGAAATACATAGTGTCTGATGCGACGAGCGCGGGTGAAGCCACCATTCAAGTTATCTTCGATTTAGATGTGGATCCGAATCAGGCGCTAATTAATGTGAAAACGCGGCTTGATCAGATCATGAACCGTCTGCCCCAGTTAGTACAGCTAGAAGGAGTGGTACTAGAGCGGGTTCAGCCTAGCATGTTGATGTACATAAACGTTTATAGCACGGACGAAACGGCTGATGAAAAGTTTCTGTACAACTATTCCAATATCAACCTTATCCCAGAGATACAGCGGGTAAACGGTATTGCCAGTGCAAAAATATTGGGAAGTCGCCAGTACGCCATGCGAATTTGGTTAAAGCCTGATCGCATGCGTGCTTACAATGTTTCTGTAGATGAGATCATGGAATCGATAGACGAGCAAAGCTTGATTGGACGCCCTGGGCGACTTGGCAGAAGCTCAGGCATTACCGCTCAATCAAAGGAATACGTGCTTATTTACGAGGGGCGTTATGACGAGCCTGAAGAATATAAAAATATCATTATTCGCGCCGACTCCGACGGTCGCTTGCTCAAATTAGGTGACATTGCTGATGTTGAGTTAAGTAGTGAATTTTTCGATATTTACTCAAACAAAGACGGGTATCCTTCCGCTGCGATAGTGCTAAAGCAGAACTATGGAAGCAGTGCCAACGAGGTGATTTCTCAGGTGAAAGCCACTATGGCTGAACTAGAAAAAACGTTTCCAGAAGGCATGAAGTACGAAATCAACTACGATGTTTCTAAGTTTCTCGATGCCTCTATAGAGCAGGTGCTGCATACCCTGTTTGAAGCCTTTATTTTGGTTTCCTTGGTGGTGTTCATCTTTCTGGGTGACTGGCGCTCCACACTTATTCCGCTTCTAGCTGTGCCAGTTTCACTGGTGGGGACGTTTTTCTGCATGCAGGCCACGGGGGTGAACATAAACCTTATTACTCTGTTCGCATTGGTACTAGCTATAGGGATTGTGGTGGATAACGCTATCGTTATCGTAGAGGCCGTACATGCGAAAATGGAAGAAAGCAGCAGCCTAACCCCTTATATGGCGACCCAACAAGTACTGGGTGAAATGGGGGGAGCTATTATCGCGATTACACTGGTGATGACGGCGGTTTTTGTGCCCCTTATTTTTATGACGGGCCCGGTAGGTGTCTTCTATCGCCAGTTCTCTATTACCATGTCATCGTCAATTATCATCTCGTGTATTGTGGCGCTTTCATTAACGCCAGTACTGTGTGCAATGTTGCTTAAAAACCCTCATTCACACACAAGAAAGGCAACGCCATTAAACAAGTTTATTGATGGATTTAACCATTATTTCAATAAGTTAACCGGTCGTTATACAGGCATTATTAAAGCTATCGTTACACGCCGCAGTGTTACTGTAGTGCTGCTTGCGGGCTTTGTGGTAAGTACCTTTGGCGTTAATCAGGCATTACCTACAGGCTTTATCCCCGGTGAAGACCAAGGGCAAATCTATGCCATCATTCAAACACCGCCAGGCAGTACCCTTGAAGCGACGAATACAGTAGCGCGAGAGCTGCAAAGCTTGGCGCTGGACGTTGAAGGCGTCTCCTCGGTGTCCTCTCTTGCTGGCTATGAAATTCTCACGGAAGGACGAGGTTCAAATGCTGGTACCTGCTTGATTAACCTTGAAGATTGGGCTAATCGCGAACAGTCGGTACGTGACATTATTGAAGAACTAGAAGCCAAAACACACCACTTAGGTGCAGTGATTGAGTATTTCGAACCGCCTGTTGTGCCGGGTTATGGCGCGTCGTCGGGGTTATCATTTCGTTTACTCGATAAAACCAACACTACCGACTATCAAGAGTTCGACCAAATCAACAAAGCCTTCATGGAAGAGCTTGGTAAACGTGATGAGCTAAAAGGTTTATTCACTTTTTATGCTGCCGATTATCCTCAATACAAAATTGAGATAGATAACCAAGCTGCAATGCAGAAAGGGGTATCTATTGGCGCGGCCATGGAGAATTTGAATATTCTTATTGGTAGTACTTATGAGCAAGGCTTCACGCGCTTTAATAACTTCTTCAAAGTGTACACACAAAGTGCACCGGAATATCGTCGTTATCCCAGTGACTTATTGGATTACTACGTGAAAAACGAAGAGGGTGAAATGGTGCCTTACTCGGCCTTTATGAAGCTGATTAAAACCCAAGGCCCTAATGAAATTACACGCTACAACCTTTATACCTCGGCAGCAATTCGTGCAGAGCCTGCAGCAGGGTATACCTCGGCGCAAGCGATAAAAGCAGTTGAGGAAGTAGCAGCTGCAACCTTGCCAAAAGGGTATGACATAGGTTGGGAAGGCCTGTCATTTGACGAGGCTAAACGAGGCAATGAAGCCATCGTTATCTTTGCCGTAGTATTGTTGTTTGTATATATCGTGCTGGCATCACAATACGAAAGTCTGCTTCTACCTTTTGCAGTCATTCTTTCACTACCTACCGGTATTCTCGGCTCATTCCTGTTTCTCAAAGGAATGGGGCTGGCCAACGACGTTTATGCGCAGCTTGGCTTAGTTATGCTGGTTGGGTTACTCGGCAAAAATGCCGTGCTTATTGTGGAATACGCAGTGCAAAAAAATCAGCAGGGCTTATCGATTGCTGACGCAGCTGTTGAAGCGGCCAAACAGCGCTTCCGTCCAATCCTAATGACATCGTTCTCGTTTGTAGCAGGGCTAATTCCGCTTGTTATTGCAACGGGGGCAGGCGCAGTGGGAAATAGAACTATTGGTGCTTCTGCCTTAGGCGGTACTTTGTTCGGCACTATTTTTGGTGTGCTGGTTATTCCTGGGCTTTACTACTTGTTCGCCAAACTTGAAGAAGGTAAGTCATTAATCAAAAACGAAGATCATGTCCCTCTTACTGAAACTTACCACTATAACGATGAGGTGCTAAGCGATGATAAATAAAAAGCGATTTACTTATAAGCCGCTGTGGTTAGCGCTTAGTAGTGCGTTGTTAGTACAGGCGTGTGCCATCCCTACCATTGAAACGCGAAACCCTAATCTAGATTTGCCAGAGCAGTTTAACGCGAAAGTTTCGCAAGTGGATACTCAGGCTGGTCAAGGGATTAACCAGAGTACACAAGCAAATATTCAATGGAGTGAGTGGTTTAACGACCCTACGCTTTCTGCGCTGGTGGAAACGGCGGTTAAGAATAACCAAGAGGTGTCTATATTAATTCAGCGCATTAATATGGCATCGAATGAAGTGTATGCACGGGAAGGGGAATATTTGCCTCGACTCTCTGCGGGGGTAGCCGCTGAAACCGAAAAGGTAGGCGAATATACCCGGGAAGGCGCAGTAGAAGAACAGTTAAATATCAAGGAGGATAAAGAATTTCCCGACCCGCTGGCAAACTTAAAGCTAGGCCTTAATGCGTCGTGGGAAATTGACGTTTGGCATAAGCTGAGAGATGCGTCTAAAGTGGCCTCGCTTGAATACTTGGCGTCGGTTGAAAGTAAGAACTTTTTCGTTACCCAGTTAGTATCTGAAGTTGCGCGTACTTACTATGAACTGCTGGCGCTAGATAACAAGCTAGAGAATCTTGACTCAACCATTTCGCTACAGCGCAATGTTATTCACACTATTAATGCGTTGAAAGAATACGGGCGGGCGTCATCGCTACCCGTTGCGCGCTTTAACGCGGAAGTGAAGAAAAACGAGAGCGAGCGTTACTTGATTGAGCAGGAAATTCTAGAGAAAGAGAACACGCTTAATCTGTTGTTGGGGCGCACTCCACAACCTATTAAAAGGAACAGTGATGTGTTACTTAGTGCTGAAATCATTAGCCCGCAGGTGGGTGTACCCTCTGCGCTATTAGACAATCGCCCGGATATAAAACAAGCTGCACTCACGCTCCAAGCAGCAGAGTTAAATATCGATGTGGCTAAAGCCAACTTCTACCCTTCTTTTGAGCTAAAAGCAGGGGTAGGTTTATCGGCGTTTGATAGTCGTTACTTGTTTAATGTGCCTGAGTCATTGGCATATTCCTTATCTGGTGATGTTTTTGCGCCATTAATAAACCGCAGGGCGATTGAGGCGGTTTATCAAAATGCCAGCGCCGAACAAATTGAAGCGGCTTACGAATATGAACTGACCGTTTTAACGGCGGTAGCTGAAGTAACAAACAGTTTATCGAAGCTTGATAATTTGGAGAAAAGTGCTGAAGCACGGCGTCATCAAATTGCTTCACTCGAACAGTCGATTGATATTGCCAATAGGCTTTTTTCGTCAGCTCATGGTGAATATTTAGAGGTGCTGCTTGCGCAACGAGAAGCACTGGAAGCGCGTAGCGAGTTTATAGAAACCCGTCAGCAGCAAATGGTCGCACTGGTCGATTTGTATCAGGCACTCGGAGGCGGATGGCAGTCTTAAAATAAAAAGGAGAGCGCTCGCTCTCCTTTTTTTCGCCTTTATCAAAAGCTGGCGGTGAATTTCAGACTCAACGTGTGACAAAAGCAGAACGCATGCGGTGTTAAATGTTAACGCGTAAAGTTAAAGCGGGCAAAAAAGCGCTCAGCTTCGTCACTATCAAAATCATAGCCATTATTCGTCATCGCTTCTAAAGCATCTTCTACCGTTTCGTAAAAGCCATAAGGAACTTCGGCAGCGTCGTAGCACTGAGAAATCTGATGCTTAGTTGTCAGCATAATGTCGGTATCTAATATCACCACGGCAAGAAACGACAGGCCGCGGGTTTTTCTTACCCGAGTTTGTTTTACAAAAATATCAAAGGTGGAAGGGGGCATCAGGCTTTCACCGTAAAGACAGCTTACTTGTGCCCATTTAGCGCCCTTTTCGAATTTTGAAATGTCAGAAGACATCTTAACTACGCCATTTCTCATGGTTTCGTCATTCCACGGTCCGCGCGCTGAGAAGAGCAGCAACTGACCGCTTACGCTACATTCAAACTCGCCGTGTGGATTATTCATGGGCATTACCTTTAAGCCTTATATAGAAGTTAGCACTTTACTGCTATCACGCAACTAACCATTCGGCTAAAGCCAGCGCCCCTGTGTACTGCGCTTAATCGCCTAGCGATGTCGCTCAACGTTTAATCTTTATTGGCTGAATATATTCAGTAATATGGAGACGATAAATGCATCACTACAACGTGATCACCCCATAAAAAAGAACGGATAAGAACAAATAGATTAAGGTGAGATATGTCTTTTACGAGAAATCACAGGTACCCGTCAGTCAAAAAACGGTTTGCTATATGGGCTGCACTATTTAGCGTAGGCACGCTAGCTATGCCATCCACAGCGCTTGCGAGCAATGAAACCGAATCTTTTACTACCGACTCTGAACACTATTTTAAATCGGAAGATATTTTTAATCTGGAATACGTGAGTGAAGTTCAGGTGTCTCCAAACGGTAAACATATCGCGTATGTACGTCGTTCAAACGACATCATGTCAGACAGCAGCCGCGCCAATGTTTGGCTAGCCTCGGTAGATGGTAAATCAAACCGTCCCTTACTTTCTTCGAAAAAAAATTATTATTCTATTCGCTGGTCTCCAGACGGTAGCCGATTGGCTTACCTTTCTAATGAAGAAGGTAAACCACAACTGTATGTGCGTTGGATGGATACAGGGCAAACGGCACTCGTTACGAATGTCACCTCAAGCCCTAGCAACATCACATGGTCGCCAGATGGTAAGCACATTGCTTTCACTATGAGCGTTGATGCCAAGGAAAAGCCGCTAGACATTAAAATGCCTAAAAAGCCTGACGGTGCAAAGTGGTCTCCTAGCTTTCAATATATTACCAAAGCGCGCTATCAAGCCGATGGCCGAGGCATTCTTGAACCTGCTTACACCCATATTTTTATTGTTCCTGCTGACGGAGGCACAGCACGACAGCTTACTTCAGGGAACTATCACCACAATGGGCGCTTAAGTTTCTCTCCTGATAGCGACAAAATCTATTTCTCTGCCAACCGCAGTGACAATTGGGAATATGAGCCTGTTGAGGGGGACATCTTTTCTGTGGATATGATGGGTAATATCGCACAGCTTACCAACGACAAAGGCCTCGAATCATCGCCTGTCGTATCGCCTGACGGAAAGCACATTGCTTACGCACGCCGCGATGACGAAAAAGTGATGTACAAAAATAGCTATTTATATGTGATGAAGAGCGATGGTACAGATGCTCAAAATTTAACAAAAGACATTGATAATTCAGTGTCTAACTTTCACTGGAAAGATAATAAGCACGTTTATTTTCAGCAGTCGGTTCGCGGTTTAGCGCAGGTGGATGTGGTATCTCTATCGGGCAGCGTAAAAGCCGTAGCTAAGGGGCTGGGCGGTACTACGTTAGGACGACCTTATGTGTTTGGCACCTATCACGCTGTTGATGATGTAGTGGCGTATACCAAAGGACGTACCGATCGCCCCGCTGATTTATATGTCACTACGCGAAACGAGCGACAGCTAACAGCGCTCAATGAAGACGTTCTAGGTCATAAGCAGCTTGGCGAAGTAAAAGAAATTGTCTATCCGTCTTCTATAGATGGCGAAGAAATCCAGGGGTGGTACATTCTGCCGCCAAACTATGACAGCTCGAAAACGTATCCGCTTATCTTAGAAATTCACGGCGGACCTAATCTCGCTTATGGCCCTGTCTTCACGGCCGAACTGCAGCGAATGGCTTCAGAGGGCTATGTGGTGTTTTATGATAATCACAGAGGCAGTACAGGTTACGGAGAACGCTTTGCATTGCTACTTCAAGGGAAATACAGTTCGGAATATGACTTCTCAGACCATATGTCGGGTGTTGATGCGCTTATTGAAAAAGGTATCGCTGACCCAGAACGACTGTTTATTACTGGTGGTTCAGCAGGCGGCATTGCATCAGCCTATGCCATTGGCCTAACTAACCGATTTAAAGCAGCCGTAGTCGCTAAACCCGTTATCAACTGGTTATCGAAAGTGCTGACTGCCGATTCAGGTCTATATCAAATCCCTTTCCAATTTCCGGGTAAGCCTTGGGATAATGTAGAGCACTACTGGAAGCGCTCACCGCTATCGCTAGTAGGCAATGTAACGACCCCCACCATGCTGATCACGGGAGTGGAGGACAAGCGCACGCCAATGTCTGAGACCGAGCAGTTCTATCAAGCGTTAAAGATTCAAAAGGTTGATAGCGTGCTGGTAAAAGTACCTGGATCGCCGCACGGGATTGCTTCTAAGCCTTCTAGAATGATTGGCAAGGTTGAAAATATTCTGGCGTGGTTTAAAAAATACGACAGCGTGCAGTCACAAAGTACGCAAGTTGAAGCTCAATAATTAGTGTGCTGAGACTAAGTGGGGCTAATGCGCCGACTCAATCGGTTCAAGGCCCCATTTTTTTAGTATTCGAGTATATTCGCCATTCGCTTTTAAAATCGAAAGCGCGATTGTGAGTGGCGCTGTTTGTCTATTCCACAGTGGGATGTAATTGCTCGATATCAGGAACAACTGTGAGTTTTAAATCAAGCGCTTTCCAGTAGTGGCTTTCTCGTAGCAGGTCAGCTGAGATAATAGGTTTTTCATCTAACCAGCCATCGGGGAAGGTAATGGTCAGTTCGTTCTTTTCTACATTAACAACGAGGTCAGGTACAAAACCCTCTTGGCGTTTAATATTAAGCAGTACACCCAAACGCAGTAACGCGATTAAATGCTTAACCGACTGCTCATCGAAAAGATTAAATGCGGGCAATTCATTGGTTCGAATTTTCTTTCTATGGAATCGCACGAGCGTAGCTAGCAGTAATTGTTGTTCCTGCGTAAACCCAGGCATGTCCACATTACCAAGAATATAGGCGCTGTGTTTTTGTATGCCTCGAGAGTTAATTTGCATGCCGACTTCGTGAAGTAAAGCTGCCCAGCCGAGCATGCTTTTGAAGTCTTTTCCCTTCAGTTTCCATGCTTTTTCAACCTCGTTGAAAAGTGAAAGGGTTGTATTAAGCACCATAGTGGCTTGGGACGTATCTACATCATAGCGGGTTGCCAAACTACTCGCGGTTCTGCCGCGAATATCAGCGTGATGAAGCTCATCTTCCATCTGATAAAGCACGCCTTCACGCAAAGCGGCAGGCGAGTACACCAAGCCTTCAATCTCTAGCGCTTTGAAAACGGCGATAAGAATAGCGAGGCCGCCAGCAATAACCACACGACGATCTTCACTTAAATCTGGGTAGCTTAAATTGTCTATATGCCCTGCGCTTATGAATTGCTTCATTAAATTGCGCAAACTTTTAAGTGTCACCGGAATATCGTGGCCATTGGGTCTGTCTTGCTGACAAAGTGTAAACAGCGAACGAATGGTACCCGACGTACCGATACACTGAACCCAACCCAGTCTGCGATATTTATTATCTATTAACTCAAGCTCTTGCTGTGCAGCCGTTATAGCACGATCAAAGGCTTTTGGCTTTAGCTCACCGTCAGGGAAAAACCGTTTGGTATAGCTTACGCAGCCCATTTGAAGGCTGCGGCAAAGTAAAGGCGTAAAACCTTCGCCAATAACGAACTCAGTGGAACCACCGCCTATATCAATAACCAGCTGTTGGCCGTCGGAGTGGTTAGTGTGTGCAACGCCTGAATAAATAAGTCGCGCTTCTTCTACACCAGAAATGACTTCGATAGGGTAGGGAAGGATATCTTTTGCTGCGCTGATAAAATCGCGGGCGTTACGCGCCCTGCGCAACGTGTGGGTGGCGACAATTCTCACGGAGTCTGGTTCAAAACCTTTCAGGCTCTCTGCTACTACTTTTAGCATAGCAAGCCCACGCTCCATCGCTTCATCAGACAAGATATCGTCGTCGTTAAGTCCTTCGGCCAAGCGAACCTTTTGTTTAACTCTATGCAGAATCTGCACAGACCCAGCAACAATGCGTGCTACTACTAAGTGAAAACTATTTGAGCCAATGTCTAGTGCTGCGACTTTATTGACTTCGCGGGTTTCCACGTCATTAAAAACTGATTCGTGCTGGGTCATGTACTAATTTTCTATCCTACAAAGTGTCTTCTAGCTTCTTCAAATAGTCATAAATTTCTATCTGAGAACGAAGTTTTTTACGATTTCCCCTGCGAACGTACTTGTTGCTCTGATCCTTGTCAATCACTCGAGCCTTCAGGGTATCTTTAAATTGTAGCTCCATTATATCAACAATGCGCTGTTGAAGACCTTTATCATACACTGGACAACCTACTTCAATGCGGTTGTCCATGTTACGGGTCATCCAGTCGGCAGAAGAGATATACACTTTTCTATCGCCGCCACCTTCAAAAATCATGACGCGAGGGTGTTCGAGAAATCTATCAACAATAGAGATAATTTCGATGTTTTCGCTTATTCCTTTTATCCCTGGATTAAGTGAGCACATACCGCGCACTATACCGCGGATCTTAACGCCAGCCTGGCTCGCGCGATATAAATCATCAATAAGTTCTTTATCAACAAGGTTGTTAATCTTAAAGGTGATTTGCGCATCTTGGCCCTGGTTCAGGTGCTGAATCTCTTGGCGAATTAACGACTGAATTTTGGTTCTGGCGTTTAACGGCGAAATTTGTAAATGCTGAAACTTATAACGTCGGTAAGGGTATTGAATAAGATCGAATACTGCGACGCCTTCATTGGCAAGCTCCTGATTGCGGGTGAATAAGCTGTAATCGGTATAAATTTTCGCGGTTTTCTCGTTGAAGTTACCCGTACCGAAATGCGCATAATTCACCAAACTGCCCCGTTCTTCCCGGGTCACAATACATAGTTTAGAGTGGATTTTCAGGGTTGGCACACCAAGTACTACGCGTATGCCTGCATCGGTCATGCGCTTAGACCATTCGATGTTTGCTTCTTCATCAAAACGCGCGCGAAGCTCTACGACTACGGTGACTTTTTTGCCGTTATCTACCGCGTCAATCAACGAATTTATTATGCGAGAATTACTCGCCACCCGATAGATATTAATGCGTATGGTTTTCACGTTCGGGTCGAAAGCGGCCTGACGCACGAACTCTGTGAAGTGAAGGAAGCGATGATAAGGGTAATATAGCAAGATATCACGAGCAGTTATGGCATCGAATACGGTGTTGTATTTCGAAAATGCCTTGCTGTCGATAGCAGGAAGCGGTGCATGTTCTAAATAATCTCGGCCCACATTGGGGAAGCCGATGAAATCTTTAAAGTTGCGATAGTGCCCTGCAGCATGCATGGTATCAAGCTTGGTTATTTTAAGGCGCTTGCGTAGGTCCGACTGCATGTCTTCAGGCATGTCGGTGTCATAAATAACGCGAACAGGCTCGGCAATAAGACGCTGCTTCATGCTTTCTGACATTTTTTCTACGAAACTTTCGTCAATTTCTTCGTTGATAGAGTATTCCGCATCTCGTGTCATTTTAAAGGAGAAAGCTTCAATTTCGTCGAATTTAACGAACCCGCGGAAAATATCTTCAATGCACAGCTGAATCATGTCATCGAGCATAACAATGCTCTTTTTCTTACGGCTCTTTTGCGGAGGGATCAGCATAAAGCGCGACATTTCAGAGGTAGGAACCTGAATAACCGCAAATTTAGGATTGCGGTCCTTTCTTCTAAGCGCCACATATAAATACACCGACGTACCGTTCAAACGGCTAAGTAGGTCTGTCTTCTTATCTATTAAAATAGGTGCAATGTGACGCAGTGCTTTGTTAACGAAGAAGTTGCGTACCCACTGCTTTTGATAATCGTCTAAATCGTCTTTTCGAAGAATATGTATGTTGTAACGAGCTAGGGACTTAACCACATCCTTATGAATTTGGTCGAACTTTTCAGAAAGCTGGACTACCTTTTTCTGAATAAGCGCCATAAGGGCGGTTTGGCGTTCAGCTTCTTCTTCATTGCCGTCATTTTGCGCAATGGTAATTTGTCGTTTCACGTCAGCGGCGCGCACGCGATAAAACTCATCTAGGTTATTTGAGTAAATACCAAGAAAACGAATTCGCTCCACGGCGGGATTGTTTTTATCTGCGGCTTCTTGCAATACGCGTTCGTTAAATGCAAGCCAGCTTAATTCTTTGGGATAATATAAAACGTCGTTATCCATAATGTCTCAATTCACGTTCATAAAAATGGTCAAAGACTGCCATCAGTCAGTGACACTACTGTGACAACACGTATTCTGGTGCAAGTGCGCACGCATTGCGTTGTGGTTATTCCATTAACTTTCAATATGATGAGTTCGTAATTGTGATGCGCGGGAAAATGTATGGCACCACAAATACGCCCTTGTTTTTATCGCTTCGCGGTAATATCCACCACCAAATCGTTAGCCAACGACTCCAGTGAGTCTTGCAGTGCGCCGTCGTCAAAATCTTCTGGCACCGCAATTTCTGCTTTTGCTTTGAAAATCAGGCTGCCCCAATTAGGCGCGCTTTCACAGTGTGAAGCGAAGGTGAGAATATTCAAATTGAACTGGTTTAAAACAGAGGTGAGCTCTTGGACAATACCGGTTTTGTCATTGCCCATTACATCAACCGTCAATTTGGTGGTGTTGTTATTTTCACTGCTCGCTACCGCTACAGATTGCACCGACAAATCTTTAATGGCGTCTAGCGCATCAATTAAGCCCTGTTTGTTCTCATCGGTAACATGTACTTCTACAAAACCGGTGAACATTCCCGCCATATGCGCAAAGCTCGATCCTTGCCAGTTGCCCTCATGTTTGTATACACACTTAGCCAGTGCGTCTACTAAACCAGGCTTGTCTTTACCCATAATGCTTATAACCAATGATTGCATACGATGCTCCTTATTGGGCGTGTAGAGAAAAACTTTGATCGTCTTCCTGTTGGGTAATACCATAAGCGCAGAGTAGGTTGCGCGAAGGTAATGCTTTAAACTTTCACTTGCTATTAGCATAACAAAACTTACACTGCTCACCAGTGCAATTTAGGGTTATTCTTCTTAAAAATGAAGAATTTCGAAAATAAGAATTACTAAACAGCCGCATGACTTTCGACAGCAACAGCACAAACAAAAAACGCCAGCGCAGCGACAGGTGGTCTCGCTATGTAGTGACCGGCTTCGGCGGCCTTGTTTTGTTGACGTTAGTTATTCTTATTACCCATCTAATCAGCCAAGCTCTGCCGTTGGCATATATCCCTAGCTTAAATCATCTGTTGAGCTTGAAAACGTCAGATAATGAAAAGATTATCAGCGCAGGCGACATCATTAACGGTCAGCCAATGCTGGTTAGGAAGTCTGACTGTCGATTGGGATTAAAGTTGCTTAAAGGCGATGCTCTGGTAAGTAATCACGATTATATCCGTCCTTGCGAGCATAGACTGTCCTCCCACAGTGTGATGGGAGAGAACTATATCGTAGACGTTTCTCCCAACGCCCAAGTGAGAGTTTTACCGGTTAGGTCGTTCAATATGACCGACGGTAGCGCAGAGGATATTGCCACAAGTACGCCGCAAGCGGCGTTGTCGAACAGCATTACGTTCGCGCTTCCCAAAGATGAGTGGGAGAGACGCAGTGACTGGAGCATTGCACTGTCTTCAAAATGGGCAGTGGTTTCTATCGTTCAAGACAATAAAGTGTTTATCCGTTGGGTAAATCGGCTTCGTCCTACACAGGTGGTGGATAAACGGTTTCATAATATAGACAGACTCGTATTGTTACCCGGCAGTCAGAGCGTGTTACTCCAAGTGGATGATGCCCTTTTCCTAAATAGGCTCACAGATGAAGGTGCGTCACTACTGCCAATAGCAGGAAACATCACAGCGTCATTAGATGAGAAGATTGTATTTCCGCTTGCTAAAGACCGCACCTTTTTCCTAATGAACAGCAATACACAGACACTTACTCGCTGGGTGCTGAGCAAAAGCGATAAAGGTCTTACCTTTGAACAAACCTACCAAGTAGCGTTACCAGGAGAGAACGTTAAGGATGTGGCAGAACATGCCAGTATGAACTTAGTGGCTGTGCTGACCGATAAAGCAAGAGTGTTGTTGGTAAACCGTGTATCAGGCGATGTAGTGGCATCACAACAGATAGAGCGTTCTGCTGAGAATATCATTTGGTACGGCAATAAGCTTTATGGCTATTCAGATAGCACCTTATCAGTATGGGAAGGCAGGCACTTAAGCGGCGTTACTACATGGGCCTCTCTGTTTGAACCGCAGCACTACGAAGGGTATGAAACGGAAGAAACCGTATGGCAAACCACCAGTGCCTCTGATTTCCAAGAGGCAAAATTTAGCTTAACGCCGCTATTAATAGGCAGTATTAAAGCCTCTCTTTTAGCACTGCTTATTGCTATTCCGGTTGCTATCGGTGCCGCAATTTACACCGCGTTTTTTGCTAAAAGCCGCCTTCGCAACGTTATTAAGCCGGCTATCGAATTGCTCGAAGCGATTCCCAGTGTACTTATTGGCTTCATCGCAGCCATTTGGTTATCGCCAAAAGCTGAGCAGTTTTTATTTTCCTTTGCCTTTTTCCTAATTGTTATCCCTTTTGTACTTATTGTCGTTGCTCTGGTACAGCGCCCTGTTGCGGAATACTTACCAAAGAAGCTAAGACACGGAGCAGAGCTACTATTTGCTATAAGCGGAGTGTTCCTTTTAGGTTTTATTAGCGTGGAGTATGCGCCTTCGCTTATTTTCTCGATAATGGGGGTAGACGGGTTTACAATGCTTGCGGCTGAGTCCGATA
The DNA here is from genome assembly GCF_902705805.1 of Alteromonas alvinellae. NCBI lineage: Bacteria > Pseudomonadati > Pseudomonadota > Gammaproteobacteria > Alteromonadales > Alteromonadaceae > Alteromonas > Alteromonas alvinellae. The sequence goes on from NZ_CACSIH010000203.1 coordinate 114,387, forward strand.
GTCCCATCGGGAAAACGACTATAGTGGTAGCGTTAGCGTTAGGTGTGGCCATATCACCTAGTATCTATTCCCTTGCTGAAGATGCCATAAACGGCGTTCCAAATGATTTAAAACACGCCTCTTTTGCTTTAGGCGCCACACGACTACAGACCTTACTTCATGTTGTTCTTCACGTTGCACTACCGGGTATTGTTGCCGCGATTATGCTAGGTTTCGGCCGCGCGTTTGGTGAAACCATGATAGTCCTTATGGTGACGGGGAATACGCCAATCTCCAGCTGGGGATTGATAGAGGGTTTGCGAGCACTTACTGCTAACTTGGCAATCGAACTTCCAGAAGCAGATGTATCATCGGCGCACTATCAAATTCTATTTTTCACCGCGTGTATTTTGTTCCTGTTTACCTTCTTGGTAAACACCATGGCAGAGCTATTGCGACAGCGTATAAGAAGTAGGGCGTACTATGGTTAATCGAACAACGTTTGGGTTAAGTGCGGTACAGCGTCAATCGTTAGTTATTAGCTTAACGGCTTTTTTCACCAGCCTGCTGCTTATTGCGCTAGTTAGCGTTCTTATACTTATTAGTTTTCGAGGTACGGCATATTTTTGGCCAGAACCCATCTATACGGTTACCGGTACGCATCAAGACGGCACAAGGTTTTCGGTGCTTGCGAACCTATTTGATGAATCGACAAATGAGGATGTGACACTTAAATTCTCAGATGCTCAGCATCCTTATGGCTTTCAAGTCCAGTTATCTCGAGAGGAAATAGAGACTTCTCTACTGGCAAACCAAAGCGCAGAAATAAAACTGTTAGACGGCAGGCGTGTGTTGGCAATTCCTGAATACATCGTCGTGCCATCTAAACCGCCTCAACCTCTTGGTAACATTGATATTGTGCTAGATGAAGTGGCTCAAATAAGCGCTCAAATTGAAGGTTTAAATACGCAACACCTTGCACCTATTCACGAAGCGCTATCTCAATTTGATAAACGTAATGTTGTTGCCGACGCGCCAGCAAGAGAGCGTTTAGTGGCATCGTTTGACGAATACCAAAAGCGTGTGGAAGCGTTAGAAGCAACACGAGCCGAGTATACCTTATTGGTAAGTTTTGCTGACGGAACGCCGTTTGTTATTCCCATATCTAGTATTCAAGATGTAGATTTTGTCAGTCGTCTAAGTACATGGGAAAAGTGGCAGGTGGCGTTTTCGGAAATCGGTGTTTTTCTTACCGATTCCCCTAAACAAGCGAATACCTCAGGTGGCGTCTTCCCTGCGTTGTTTGGCACTGTACTCATGGTATTCTTAATGACCATCATCGTAACGCCCTTTGGTGTATTAGCCGCTATTTACTTGAGCGAATATGCACCTAACACGGCGCTTACCACCATTATTCGTGTCAGTGTAAGCAACATGGCAGGTGTACCTTCTATTGTTTACGGCGTATTCGGCCTTGGTTTCTTTGTTTATACCTTGGGCGGCAGTATTGATGAGCTATTGTTTAGTGACACACTGCCAGCACCCACAATGGGAAGCCCTGGCGTTTTCTGGGCTGCCTTAACCATGGCAATTTTGACCTTACCTGTAGTGATTGTAGCGACTGAAGAAGGCTTGCGCAGGGTGCCGGAAGGATTGAAAGCGGGCAGTTACGCATTAGGGGCTACCAAAATTGAGACTATAGTGCGTACCGTATTGCCTATTGCGTCTCCGGGTATTATGACTGGCGTAATTCTGGCGATTGCGAGGGCTGCTGGTGAAGTTGCGCCCCTTATGTTAGTTGGTGCAGTCAAGTTTGCGCCAACCTTGCCCATAGATGGAATGTTTCCTTATCTCCACCTTGATAGACAGTTTATGCATTTGGGCGTGCTTATTTATGACGGAGCGTTTCACAGCCAAACTGATGGAAAGAGTGCAAGTATGATGTTTGCCGCTTGCTTGCTTTTACTTGTGGTGGTGTTCGTATTAAATATTTTGGCCGTTGTACTTAGAGCGCGCCTGCGCAAACGCTATCTCAAAGGATAATACAGGTTTTGTAACATGTTGAAGTTGTTTGAACACAATACGCTAAACGTTAACGACATTAGTGAAGAACAAACCGCGGTAGAGGTTAAAAACCTCAACCTGTGGTTTGGCAACAAGCATGTGTTAAATGACATCAGCATGCGGATCCCAAAAAACAAAATCACAGCGTTGATTGGTCAAAGTGGCTGCGGCAAATCTACACTTATCAGCTGTTTCAACCGACTTAACGATTTGTATGACGGTTGCAAATACGATGGTGAAATTATTATTGATGGGCAAAACATCAATAGCCGCAAAGTAAATGTGTCACGCCTAAGAACGAACGTGGGCATGGTTTTTCAGCGACCCAACCCCTTTCCTATGAGCATTTATGAGAACGTGTGCTACGGGCTTAAGCTTCAGGGTGTGAAAATTCGTCGACACTTAGACGATGCGGTAGAAAGTGCACTAAAACAAGCTGCGTTGTGGGACGAGGTGAAAGATCGTTTGTTTGAATCTGCCCATGTTTTATCTGGCGGTCAGCAGCAGCGTTTGGTGATTTCAAGAGCACTGGCGTTGAAGCCCGACATTCTACTTCTTGATGAACCAACCTCGGCTCTTGACCCTCTGACCACGCTTTTTATCGAAGAACTGATGGATGCATTAAAGAAACAATGCACCATTATTATCGTGACGCACAACATGCAGCAAGCGGCTAGGGTAAGCGACTACACCGCCTTTTTCCATCAGGGCAGGCTGATAGAATATGCAGACAGCGATACGCTGTTTACTATGCCAGATAAGAAGCAAACTGAAGACTACATAACGGGGCGATATGGATAAGGTAGCAGTAGGTGTGTGTTCTCACATGGGTTTGTACCGCAATGCTGAAGTTTGGCAAGACGTAGCGGTTTGTCACGAGAGTTCTGCCACAGGTAGCGGCACGATTGATTGTCGTTATTCGTTATGCTTACGCCGCGAGGAGAAAACACCATGCGACAGGTAGCCTTAAACACGCATATTTCGGGTACGTTTAATATCGAGTTGGAAAACTTGCGTAACTCGGTATTAACCATGGGGGGCGAAGTTGAACAGCAGCTGGTGGATACGTTAAAAGCGGTAAAGCACAATCATGCCGCTCTGGCTGAAAAAGTGGTGTTGAACGACTTAAAAATTAACTCCATGGAAATTCAAATTGACGAAGAGTGCTTGCGCATTATTGCAAAACGTCATCCTACCGCCAGCGATCTACGTTTAATTATGACCATTTCCAAAGCCATTACTGATATAGAGCGAATGGGCGATGAAATCGAGCGTATAGCCAAACTAGTAACGCGCAATAAGTTGCCGAGCTCAGATACCATTAAGAGCAGCATGTTACTTATTGGCGAGCGCGTGGCCGCCATGATGCGCGGCACATTCGACGCTTTTGCTCGTCAGGATGAGGCTGCGGCATTAGAAGTGTACGATCAAGACAACCGCATTGATAGTGAATACAAACGTTTGCTGTCGTATACCACCTCCGAAATGCAGAAAAGTACCGATGACATGCAGGATTGGTTGGATGTTTTGTGGGCAATGCGCTCGTTAGAGCGTATTGGCGATAGATGCAAGAATGTGTGTGAGTATGTGGTTTATCTTACTCGGGGTACCGATGTTAGGCATACACCGTTGGAAAATATGCAACAAAAATTGGAAGATTTGACGTAATCCTGTCCAATTGGTCAGTACGATTTTGCGTATTGATATTCAAATATGGATACATGCGAAATTTATTTGTCATAAAACTGAAATATTTGGTGGATTTATCATCGCATTCAAATAATTCCGCATACTTTTATCGTTTTTCAGTGATTTTCGCTATGGCTTCTAACATGATTACGTTATCATGCGCCGCAGCCAAGAACAGATCGTGCAAAATTTAATCGAACCTTATGATAAAACACAATTTGTCTTTAACTTCATTCTCTAGCCTTTGTGGTGAAGAGATCATGCTACTTACTCAAGTAGCGTCCAGCCTAAATCGCGTTTAGATCGGGAGCGATTATCCGTGGAATTTTTTGAAAGTTATGGCCTAATTCTTATAATCCTTGCCGCCGGCGTTGGTTTCGTCATGGCATGGGGTATTGGAGCGAATGACGTTGCCAACGCAATGGGTACGTCAGTAGGTTCTAAAGCTTTAACCATAAAACAAGCCATTATCATTGCAATGATATTTGAGTTTGCTGGCGCCTACCTAGCAGGTGGCGAAGTAACGTCTACCATTCGAAAAGGGATTATCGACTCAACCTATTTTATAGACATACCTGAATACCTTGTATTAGGCATGATCTCATCACTACTTGCAGCTGGAATCTGGCTGGCGGTAGCGTCATGGTTGGGGTGGCCTGTATCTACAACTCACTCAATTATCGGTGCAATCATCGGTTTTACTGCCACTGGCGTCAGCATGGACGCAGTAGCATGGGACAAAGTGGGCGGTATTGTTGGTAGCTGGGTCGTAACCCCAGCTATTTCAGGCATCATTGCTTATCTTATTTTCATGAGCGCGCACAAGCTCATCTTCCAAACAGCCTCACCGTTTGCAAATGCCAAGCGTTATGTGCCGTTTTATATGGCATTAGCGGGCTTTGTGATGTCGCTTGTTACTATCAAGAAAGGCCTTAAGCACGTTGGTTTAGAGCTAAGTGCCGTTAATGGATATCTACTGGCTGTTGGTATTGCCGTAGCGTTGGGCTTCTTGGGTAAATGGTTTATCGGCCGTATGAAGTTCAGCGGTTCTGAAGATGCAGACCTACAGGCGGCTAACGTTGAGAAAGTATTCGCGCTGCTAATGGTAGTAACAGCCTGTTGTATGGCGTTTGCCCACGGTTCAAATGATGTAGCTAACGCTATTGGGCCATTAGCTGCGGTAGTTAGCGTAGTAAGTAGTGGCGGCGAAATTAACTCTAGCACTACACTTGCACCTTGGATCCTTCCTCTTGGTGGTTTAGGTATTGTTGCGGGTCTTGCGCTGTTTGGACATCGCGTTATCAAGACCATTGGTCAAGGTATTACACACTTAACACCAAGTCGCGGTTTTGCAGCAGAACTCGCTGCAGCGTGTACGGTAGTTATTGCATCAGGTACAGGTTTACCTATTTCGACTACCCAAACACTTGTAGGAGCCGTATTAGGTGTAGGTCTGGCGCGTGGTGTATCAGCGCTTAACCTAGGCATTGTGAGAAATATCGTCGTATCTTGGGTTGTTACTTTGCCTGCGGGCGCAATCCTCTCGATTATCTTCTTCTACATTCTTAAAGCGTCGTTTGGCGTAGCGTAAAACACAGCGCTTACAAACGTTCGTATTAAGCGAAAAGAATTAAAAAAGGCCGTGCTTGAAGTGAAGCACGGCCTTTTTGTTTGTGGAATGTTTTCTTTAATCAATAGAGATAGGCGTTTCAAAGCCACGGGGTTTAACACCCACAACGGCACACTTAAGCTGATGGATAGTTTCTTCTGCGGTGTCGCCCATGATGTAGCCAGGCACACCTAAGCGTGCCACTGTGCCCATAACAATAATGTCGGTATCAAGGGATGTGGTTGTGGCTGCAATTTCTCTTCGAGGGTAACCGTGAACAATGTGCTTCAGAGGTTTCAAATACTCTAATACATTGTCATCCAATTCATTGCCTAGTTCTTCAAGCAATTTGTCTAGTTCCGATTCACGCTCGGCATGGATTTTTGCAAGATCGGTTTCCATTCTGTCGTTATCAACCGATATAAACCCGTCTCTTGCTATGTTCTCAGGAACCGCATCGAAAACGTGGACAATGTGCAGCTGTGCAAATTCTAGCAAGGCTATTTGGCTTGCGTGACGCAAAATGTCGCGATTAAGATCGCGCCTAATAGACACTTCATGCTGTGGATAGTGATAGTTCAAATCCAGTGCTGCAACTACGTTTTTGTACTGACTGCGAGGCTTGTGGTTAATGATCCAAACCGGGCAAGGGCATTTGCGGAATAAACGCATGTCTAAGCTTCCGAACAACTTATCTAGAAAGCTCTCTTCTGCCCGTTTAATTACTAGATCGATGTTGTTCTTTTTTACATGACGCACAACGTCAATAAGCGGCTGACCTACCGTTACCGCGGTAGACACAGGATAGTGTTTTCCCCAGCTTTCCGCTTGTTCTTTTAACCAGTGCTGGGCTTGGGTTTCCATGGTTTGCTGAGAATCAACATAAGAGAAAGACTCCATAACCATACTGGCGTTGGGCGGTAAAGATTCTAACGAAAGCATAATGGTAAGCGAGGCTTGATGCGCTTTGGCGATATGCAGTGCTTGGGCTACCGTATCATCTTGACGATGAGAGTCGCTTAATACACATAAAATGTTCTTATAATGTCCTTTCATACTGCCCTCAATAGTTAATCGCTCTATTGACTGAATGATACAAGAGCGGGTCTTACTTCGCTGTAAAAATATGTTGCGTATAATGCTTTAATTTAATCCTAACGCTACTTATGGGGGCTTTCCAGCGGGAAATGTCAAATTCTCAAAAGCTTCTTATAGATTGCACAATAAACAGAATTATCTACCTCTTTTTTAGATGTTGTATACGTACAGCTGCGAATAATAGAAGATCGCTCTCGTTAACCATGGGTATCAACCCTAGGCGCTATTTAATCTTTATGTTAGATTAATCAAATATTTTTTAATCCCTTTTTAAATAATTGTGAGATGCCCATGAAATGGCCTAATCTTAAGCACCTGCACTATTTGGTGACGCTACATCAAGAGCAACATTTTCACCGTGCTGCACAGCGCTGTAACGTAAGTCAGTCAACATTGAGTACGGCCATTCAGAACCTTGAAGAGCACTTCGGAAGCCAACTTCTTGAGCGTGAACATAAAACCTTTGTGTTTACATCGTTGGGACTAGATATTGTTGAACGCAGTAAAGTGCTACTTCAGGAAGCGGGAGAGCTGGTTGAGTATGCGCAAAACGCGGGCAATTGGCAGCGAGGCACCTTAAAACTAGGTGTTATTCCAACCATTGCGCCGTTTCTTTTTGAAGGCATGATGGGGGCGTTTTCTGCATTTTTACCCGAGATCAACTTAGAAATGCAGGAAGACACGACGGAGAAGTTGCTACAGCAATTGACCGACGGCAGATTAGACTTACTTATTCTAGCATTGCCAATGGAAACACCAGGGTGTAAACAGATGGTCTTAGGGCATGACCCGTTCCATCTTATTGCGCACAAAGATATGGCTGAGCAGCTTCCTAACCCTGTCGACATTTCAACCTTGCCCAAAAAGAGTATTTTCTTACTACAGCAAGAACACTGTATGACCGGGCATGCGGTAAGCGCGTGCAATCTTCAGCACAGTGACCAAATTAGCAGCGTAGCGGCAAGCAGCTTATATACCTTGGTGCAATTAGCGAATAGCAAAATGGGCTACACCTTCTTACCTGAACTTGCGATAAACCAGTCTATTCTTGAGCACACAGGTCTTAAGAGCTTCCCCGCTGAAGAGCAGGGGTTTCGTGAGATTGGCTTAGTATGGCGTTCAGGCACTACGCGTATGCAGCTGTTTCGTCGTATTGGTGAAATTATCTCGCCACTGCTACCTATTCCCACGTTAAAATAAGCTTGGCGCTGAGCGCGCTACCTTTCATATTTAGCTAAAGCGGATGAGCCTATAGGTTCAGCCGCTTTTTTATTGCTGAAGTCAATTGTTGTCTTGTGCACCAGCCCCAAAGAAGTTCTTCATCCTTCGCTTAAAGCACAGTTTCATTGGCGTTATTCCCTAAATGACAATTTATTTATCAATTAAATAAACTTTTTTGCAAAGCTTATCGACTTAATGGTTAAGTAAAAAAACAGAGCGTAAAAACGGGGAACGGCGTGTTTAATAAACGAGATGAAAAACTCGTGGAACAGGCATTAAAGGGTAATAAAAAAGCGTGGTTTACGCTTATATCTCGCTACGAAACCGCTATGTATCAATACGGTATTCGAATGACAGGGAATAGCCATGATGCAGCAGATTTAATGCAGGAGATTTTTATCTCTGTGTTTCGCAGTCTTGCCTGTTTTAAAGGTGAGGGCAGTTTTAAAAGTTGGCTCTATCGCATTGCCCACTGTCGCTGCGTTGAACTGTATCGCAAGCGAAAGCCGCATTCTGACATTGACGATATACAGGCGCCACTTTGCGGTGCGCCATGCCCTGAAATGCAGGTTTATAGCGACAGAGAGAGTAGAGCATTAACGCAGGCTATGCAGACCCTACCTTTGGGCCAAAAGGCGGTGGTGGAATTGAAATTCTTCGGCCACTTCACGTTCGAAGAAATTGCACAGCAAATGGATATCTCAGTAAATACCGCTAAGTCGCGACTTTACGCAGCCTTGGCAAAGTTGAAGTTGGAGTTGGAATAATGATCTTATATGACAAAGAAGCCTTATTCTCAGCTTATCTGAACAACTCGCTTGATAGCGAGCAAGAAAAGCAGTTTAACGCGTTGTGTGATTCAGATGCTGAGTTCGCGCAGGCGGTAGAAAATAGCGCCCGTTTAAACAGCGCAAGTGCAAGCTTCGTTGCTCCGGCACTCCCCCAGTGGGACAAAGAGTTGACCTTTTTTAAGAAAGATGAACCACGTTCGCTGTCGTCTTGGCTAAGCTTGCCAGCGTGTGCCATGGCCATGTCGGCCTGTGCGCTGTTAGCCGTACTCACCGGCGCAAAGCTGTCGTATAGCGATAACGGTATAGCGCTTACGTTTTCAAACAAAAGCGCCAACACAGTGGATGAAATGGTTGAGCAACGTGTTACGCAGGAAGTTGCTAAAGCTTTAGGTGAGCAACGTGATTTCTATCAACAAGCAAACCAAACACTATTCAAAGAATACGCTCAGGCGCTATCTACACAGCAGCAACAAAGCAGTGCGGAGCTTACTAAGTACTTGTTAGCATCGAGTAGAGAAGAACGTAAACACGACTTTGCCGAGCTTATTAAATTTATCAACGAGCAGCGTATTGATGATCAAAGATTCTATGCACGCCAATTTACGCGTCTACAGGATGAAATTGATGACATTGAAATAGGGTACAGCGCGGTAAATTTACCCAAAAGCCGTTCTGAAGTGCCATTAGCCATGCCGTATGAAACAAACAATCCACAGTCGTCGCTAGATGATTAATGTAATTAGGTGAAATTATGAAACGTTTATTAACTGCTTTACTACTTTGCTCTGCTGCTGGTGGTCTTGCGAACGCACAAAGTGCGCAAAAATATGACACGCTATCAAATGAATTAGAAATAATGTCTGGGGTACTCAAAACGTCCTTACGACAAAATGCCGCGACTGATTCTTGGAGAGTGAGTCAAATTGAAACCAGCTATCTTGCTGGGCAGGGGGCGGTATTTACTTTTTCAGTAAGAGGCCAAAGCGGTAACTGGGTACGAGAGATAGAAACGCTGGTAGAAGGATTAGTTGCCACCGTACCACCTGCACCACCAGTTCCGTCTGCAAATTCGTTTAGTGATGTAGATGACATTGTGTTTGAAGCAGCCAGAGAGTGGGAAGCTTACGCAGAAGAAACCAGCCATCGTTTTTCTCAGGCGTTTGCTGACAACAATAGTCGCTTACGCGACTTGCGCAACATGCAGCGTGAACTTGCCTGGGAAGCAAGAGAAGTAGAGCGTGAACTGCGAGATATTACCTTTGAATTGCGTCACGCAGACGAGGCGCGAAAAAAAGAGTTACTCGCGCAAAAAGAGCAGTCTGGTGAGCAGCTTAAGCAATTAGAAGCGAAAGAGAAAAGCATGAGGGATGAGCTCAAAGCCATTGAAAAAGAACAGACTAAACAAATGGAGGCGCGTAAAGCGCAGCAGCAGCAAGCTTACAAAACGTTTCTGGCCGGTTTTGAGTCGGGCATGAGCGAGACCTTATGCAGATTTGGGTCAGGCTTACGCGGTCTGCCGGAAAATGAACATATCAGCATGGTGCTGAAAGATTTTGAGATGGACGAGAGTCGCGAGCGCAAAGACCGAATTTATGTATTTACTCGTGCTGATATAGTGCGCTGTGTTCAAGAAAAAATAGACGCGAATAAACTTCTCACCAACGCTAATATTTATCAGTTTTAAATAAATAAGCTCGGCGCACTTATGAACGCTTTGCTTTGTTAAAACAGCACGCGCGCCTTCGTTAATGAACGTTGATAACGAAGGCGCGCTTTTTATTGGCCTACATTTTAAGTGCAATATGCCCTAATTCTGCTGCCCATGTGAGTTCGGATCTCTTAAGGTTATTTGCCGCACTAGCGCCAAAGCTGTGCAGCGCATTGTAAGCGCTATTAGATGGAACACGGCAATAGTGGCAAAGTGCATAGAACAAAAGGCTACAGCGGTGCTGTGAGCCATCGCAATGTAAGTATATCCTCGCTCCTTCGGTCAACATTTGAGATAGTTCATGAAGGTATTGGTGAAGGTGTACGTCTTCGGTGGGGGACTCTGACGACGGGTGTAAAAAAGGAACCCAAAGCCACTCTAGCCCAGCTGCGACAGAATTGTCGCGTATAACTGGTGCATGTTCTTCACTGGTCTGAACCGTTGCAATATGGGTAACACCCAGTGACTTAAGGCGTTCAAAATCACTTTCAACAGGTTTTTTACCCAGGCATATATGCCCTGCGCGTAGAGAAAACCACGCGATATTCGGCTCTACTGTTGGGCTGTCTTCCTTTTTCTCAGCGTCTTGCTTGTTTGTTAGCATAAGTTTTTACATGGTTTTGGCATAGCTGCTTAATTTGGGCCTTTTGTTAAACGACAAAATAATAAATTGAAAAGTAGTGGCAGCTACATCCGCCAATCACGAACATGTGCCAAATTGCATGAGTGTACTTTACCTTTTTTGCCACGTAAAAGCACACGCCTACACTGAAACACAGCCCGCCTGCCACCAATAACCATAGGCCAGCACCGGGAAGGGCGACATAAAGAGGGTAGATAAGACCCAGTGCAATCCATCCCATCAGCAAATAAGTCATCACGGATACCTTGGGAAAGCGATGTTGCGCTACGAGCTTAAACGCCACGCCGCCAATTGCCAAGCTCCAGATAATCGCGGTCATAGTAATACCCAACACGCCACCAATCGAAACCAGTAACAATGGTGTGTAAGTACCTGCTATCAATAAGTATATTGCGCTGTGGTCAAATAGCTTAAGCCATCCCTTTGCCTTTTGATGGGAAATAGCGTGATAAAGGGTTGAGCTTAAAAACACCAGAATGAGTGTAGAGCCATAAATAGCTGCAGTGGTTAACGCGAGCGTATCTTCCGCTCGATACAACATAAATACTAAACCCACGATAGCAGCAATAAAGCCAACCCCATGACTAATGCTGTTCAGCCACTCCTCCACAACAGAGTAAGCTTTTGCAGGAATGCTTTTCGAGTGTTGTGTTGCCGGTGTTTGAGTCTGTTCGCGGATCATCACAGCTCCTGTCTTATTTCTGAAAATATATGTAGAAGACGCCACTAAAGCTAATTAATTACAAGTCACTAGGCGTCCTTTGCAGCAAAAGAAAACCTGCGAACACTTTGTCTTTCATCTAGATATTGGGTAAAAACAAGGTCGCCATATTACTACGCCAATTGAGACAATTATAGCGCACACTTGTTCGCTCAATACAAAAATAATAACAGATTAGCTAAACAATGTGATGACAATAAGATTACAATACCGCGCTAAAAATCCGCGTTTTCAAAACAGCCGCCCAATTTGTCTAATAGGGATTTCAGGGTGCGGCTCTCTTCTGCAGTCATGCCATTAAGTTTGCATAACATCTGAGCAGGTACTTCCTCTGCTATGGTCTTTTTTTCTTTCCCCATTTCGGTGAGTTTAACCCGTTTAACGCGCTTATCGGCTTCATCCTTAGTTATCACTAAGAAGCCCTTGTCCTCTAGCTTTTTAAGGATCAGCGACATAGCACCACCGTCGATTGCGGTTCTATCTAAAAGTTCGGCAATGGTGATGTCGTCGTTTTCCCACAACGCCATTAAGGTTACATACTGAGGGTAGGTGATATCCAGCGCCTTTAGTAGAGGGCGGTAAGCACGCGTAAATGCGTTCGACAACGTATAAAAACGATGACATAGCTGATTTTCTAACTTCAATAATTCTGACATAGCACCTAACCCCAATACCGCTTTACATCAATACAATATTTTGCATACAAAATACTTGATCTGCAAGTTGGTTCGGTGTTAATTTAATTTGCATGCAAAGTATTTGTTTAGACAAACCTATGAGGAGAGCAACTATGCATAAGCTTCAACAAGTCGTTTATACCGGAAGTGCAACAGCAACAGGCGGTCGTGAAGGTACTGCGAAGTCGAGCGATGGCAAGCTAAGCGTGAAACTGTCAACACCTAAAGAGCTAGGTGGCGCTGGTGGAGAAGGCACAAACCCTGAACAAATGTTCGCGGCGGGCTATTCTGCGTGTTTTATTGGTGCACTCAAGCATGTGGCTGCGTCACAAAAGATTAAGCTGGCCGACGACATTAGTGTAACGGGCGACGTAGCTATTGGCCCCATTGAGCAAGGCTTTGCTATTGCAGTAAAACTGACAGTAGATTTAGGCGACATGGATAAGGCGCAAGCGCAAAGCTTGGTGGATACTGCCCATCAAGTATGCCCGTATTCAAACGCGACTCGCGGTAACATAGAAGTAGACATTGCCTTAGCTTAACGATACGGCAGCAAGTTAATCAAATACGCCCGCCACAGCGGGCGTATTTATTTGTGCAAAGTACTCCTATCTTTTGAAAACATAGCGCCAGTTTTCACGGTTAGACTCACATTTATTTGATATTGAAGTGACGCATCAAATTTCGCCGTGCTGTTTTGGAAGTATAATGTTTTGGATTATAGCGCAGGTAAAAGGCAGCTCTTCGAATTAGAGTCGCCAGTCATATAACGGCTTGGTACACTAAAACAGTATCAATCATCCTTTAGGAAGTTATATGAAAAAATACGGATTACTGGCTACATTCGTATGCGCGCCCGTGTTGTTCGCGTGCAGTGATAACGCCAGTTCAAATTCACCAAATACAGAAAACGAGCAAGCCGTTGCGTTTACTTCGAAGGCTAGTGCAGATGCGGCTAAGCACACCGATGCAGGTATTGCTTCTGGTGTAGATTACCACTCATTTGCTAACCCTAATGAAATTCGGGTTACGCACTTAAGCTTAGATTTAACCGCAAACTTTGAGTCGAAGCAGCTCGTTGGTGAAGTGACCCTTGATGTTGAGCGTACGAAGCCTGAAAACAATACGCTAGTATTGGACACGCGAGCCTTAGAGATTCAGCGTGTTAGCGTAGAGGGAGAAAGCGTTCCCTTTGAAATGGGAGAGACTGACCCTGATTTAGGCACGCCTCTTACGATTACTCTACCAAGTGCGGCAAACTCAGTAACGGTAGCGTATTCAACTTCACCCGAAGCCTCTGGCGTACAATGGTTAACGCCAGCGCAAACGGCAGGTAAAAAGCACCCATTCCTGTTTACACAGGCACAAGCAGTTCACGCACGAAGCTTTATTCCGCTTCAAGACTCGCCACAAGTGCGCGTAACCTATGACGCAACTATAAAAACACCTGAATCGTTATTAGCAGTAATGAGTGCGTCTAACGACCCAACCACCGAGCGCGATGGTGAATATGAGTTCACTATGCCGCAGCCTATCCCTTCGTATCTTATTGCGTTGGCTATAGGTGATTTAGAATTTAAAGCCATGGGTGAGCGTACCGGTGTGTATGCTGAGCCTGCGCTACTTGAAAGTGCAGCGAAAGAATTTGAAGACACAGAGGCGATGTTAGAAGTAACAGAAGAAACCTATGGGCCTTACCAGTGGGACCGTTACGATCTGCTAATTCTTCCGCCGTCATTCCCGTTTGGCGGTATGGAAAACCCTCGCTTGTCGTTTATCACGCCAACGGTTATTGCTGGTGATAAAAGTTTAGTGTCGCTAATTGCCCATGAACTGGCGCACAGCTGGTCTGGTAACACGGTAACAAACGCTACATGGCGCGATCTGTGGTTAAACGAGGGCTTCACAACCTACTTAACTTACCGAATTATGGAAATGATCTACGGTCACGATCGTTTCAAAAAAGAAGCGGTGCTCGGTTATCAAGACCTGGAGAATGATGTTGCTGCATTAGAGGAAAATGATGAGATCCTGGCTATCGACCTTCGTGGTCGCAATCCGGACGATGTTTTCTCAAATATTCCCTACGAAAAAGGCGCACTGTTCTTACGTGAAATTGAACAGAAGATTGGCCGCGAAAACTTTGATGCGTTCTTAATGCAATACTTTAAGGACTTTGCTTTCAAGAGCATTACTACCGACACATTTATTGCTTACTTAGATGACACGTTATTAAAGCAATACCCTGACAAGCTGGACGCGAATCGCATTCACACATGGATTTTTGAGCCTGGCATTCCTGAAGGCGCACCACACCCAGAGTCAGATGCCTTTACCAAAATCGATGATACGCGAAGCGCTTGGCTTTCTGGCGATGTGATAGCGGCGGATATTGAAACCGCGCAGTGGACTGTACACGAGTGGTTATATTTCCTTAACAACATGCCTGAATCACTAAGTGAAGCACAGCTGGCTGAACTAGATTCTGCGTTTTCGCTCACCTCGACTAAAAACAATGAGATTGCTCATAGCTGGTTGATGATCGCAGTACAGAATAACTATCAGCCTGCTTATGACCGTTTGTATAGCTACTTGGTGTCGATAGGGCGTAACAAGCTAGTTAAACCCCTTTACCGCGAGCTTTCAAAAACGCCTGAAGGCAAGACATTTGCTAAGCGTGCGTTTGAAGAAGCGAAGCCGGGATATCATCCACTTACGGTGAAAGCTAATGAAGGCTTTGTGAACTAAGAGGTTATCTGACTCACCTGAGTGGGTCGTGATAAACAGACTTTCGTTTGGCAGGTAGCGGCAGCAAAGGTTAATTGTTAACTGCTGCCGATTTTGCAAACGTAGTTAAATAGAAAAGCAGCTCACCCGAGCTGTTTTTTTATGCCCGTGTGTATCATCAAAATAAGAATGGGTTGAAACAACGAAAAGCTGAACATTTGTTCAAAGAAAAGATCTGAACATTGGGTACAACGTATTAAGCCTTACTTTGATGTGTATAAGTATATTGCGGTTCATGGCGGAATATCGCGCGATATCGCTTGTATGTTGAAGGATTAAACCCCTCTTTTAAGGAGCTTTTATGTATACACAAAAAATGCATCCAGCAACTACGTTTCCCGACGTTTCAGTTACTCTGTCTACCGATGAATCTGTGTCACTGACTAATAAAGATGAGGGATGTGACTGGAAGGTGGTGGTTGTTTATCGCGGTAAACACTGCCCGATATGCACAAAATTTCTGAATAAATTGGAAGACTACAAAGGTCGCCTTCGCGAGGTAAATATTGATGTGGTTGCCGTAAGTGGCGACAGCAAAGCACAACTTGATGAGCATTTAGAAGAGCTGTCAATTACTTACCCTATTGCCTATGGGCTTTCTCAAGAAGATATGGCGAAGCTTGGGCTATATATTTCAACACCTCGCTCAGAAAAAGAAACCGACCATAATTTCGCTGAACCTGCGTTGTTTGTATTAAATGAGAAAAATGAAATTCATATTGCGGAAATTGCTAACGCACCTTTCGTGCGCCCAGATTTAGAGCAACTTGTTTCCGGCTTAGAGTTTATCCGTAACCCAGATAACAACTACCCTATTAGAGGTACTTACAAAGGGTAAGTATGGGCAGCTCATGGTTACAAGGTAAGGCTCTGGTGAGTACTAGAGCCGACTGCTTAGACGTTTAAGTCCCATCCCCTGAATACCTCGTAAATCACGTTTTTGCAGGCACTTACTCGTTCTCTTCTGATACCGAAAATGCAATAGGTGCCATTTGCTTTTTAAAGTCTTCTAATGCATCTAGCGGCAATTCGACGTCTATTTTGACGCTGCTTCCGTAATCACAGTTCGCGATATTGCCCTGTGCTTGCTCCACCAGATGACGCACGAACTGTTCGTGTTTGAAATCTATGTCTACCCGTAACGGTTCCAGTTTGACCTCTTGCCTGATCTCAAGGGCATCAATGGCCTGCTGAGCGGCAGCAGAGTAAGCTCTTACTAGGCCTCCTGCACCTAACTTAATGCCGCCAAAATACCGCGTAACGATAATCATAATGTCACCGATATCTTTGTGCTGAAGTACATTTAATATGGGTTTCCCGGCAGTACCGCTGGGCTCTCCGTCATCGGCCATTGCCGCGCTGCTTGGTGAACTGGGGTTTCCAAAAACATAGGCCCAGCAGTGATGGCGTGCGTCTGGATACTGTTGTTTAACACTATCTAACAGCGCCATTGCGCTTTCTCGAGAATTCGCAAAGCCGGCACAAGCAATGAATTTGCTTTTCTTAATTTCGTACAGGGTTTCAACCTGTTTGGCGGGAACGGGATAAGTCATCAGCGCATTGTAAGCGAAGTTAATTTTTTATTTAAGCTTAATCAGCTAGGTTTTATTGGTAAATGAAGGGACATGCTAACTTGGAAATCTCAAGAAGTAGTGTTATGGACGATATTAATAAATGGGGAGTTTCACAACCAGAGTAGAGCGTCGGCGTTAGATAAAAGGGTAGTGAAAAAAAATGACCTGATGGTTTCGGCGTTTGTCTACCAGTGTGGTGGAGGCGGGGAACAGTATATCGCTGCATGTCAGCACCTAACAGCTGCATATTGTTAATGTCGTTAATACCGCAAAGAGTTAAAGAGCGCTCTGAAAAAGTGAACCTTAGTAATTATGCATTTATAACTTTCAGCAATGCCAAACGAGTTAATCTGCAAAGAGCAGGCTATTGATTCTCAACAGCTCTTTATACTTGTTATCCAGCGCAAGGCTTTTTGACGTAAGTCGCACTTGCGGCTTATCCATTTGGCTTAATTCCGCTTAGAACTGTTGTGTTTTTCTCACACTAAGGTAACTATTCACATCGAACAAGAAGTAATAATACTCATAAGACCATCTATGCCTCTAGAACGATTTATTCCTTTTCGCAAACGCGACGTCATTACCCTGTGTGAAAATTTACTCGCTCATGAGTCAGAAAGCTTCCGTACTTTCTCAACCTTGTTAGTGAGCCGTATTCACTACAAGTATCATGAACAATTGGAAGCATTGAAAAATAGCTACAGTCATTTCGACCCAAATAAAGATACACGTGAATTACAGCCTGCGGATGAAAGGGTGCGTAAGCAGAGCCAAAGAACGTTTGCCAAGGGGTTTGCTAGCCTCTTAAACGCAGCTAATTTTGAAAAAGTTACAGACGACGATTTAGATGCAGCATTAAACGAAGAGTCGCTGTTTAAAGTGCGTCTTGCGGTTAGTTTTGACGATTTTGAGGATGTGGTGTTCTACCGGCGTGGAGAGTCGGTAAAAACTGAAACTATACGTACTTTTTTCGGTTTGCGAAAAAAGCAGGTGTCGTTTACTAACTACGACAAAGTAGCGGTGTATATTACTTTTAAAGATGAATCTTACTTTAAAGAGAAAGGGCAAATACCAGCTACCTTTAAACCTGGCTCAACCATAGTAAAGCTTTTTCAAAACGTACCTAAAGCAGACTTGGAAATGCTGTTTCCAAACAGTGAAGTTAAAATGCGCCCGCTAGATAAGTTGATTATTAGTGCATCGGCGGCAATAGGTGGCACCGTAGTGCTGGTGACTAAATTAGGCGCGTCGTTACTTCTCATGGCGTCTTTCCTCGCATTTTGGCTTGGCTTTAAAGACGACGAAGTGGAGCTGACAAAGCAAAGTCTAATCACTTTTGGCATTGGCATGGCTGTGTTCGGAAGCTTTGTCTTTAAAGAATGGACTAAGTTTAAAAACAGAAAAATACGCTTTATGAAAGCCTTGTCTGACAATCTCTATTTTAAAAATTTAGACAATAACGCAGGCGTGTTTCATACATTAATTGATGCTGCAGAGGAAGAAGACTGCAAGGAAGCATTGTTGGCCTACACATTTTTGCTGAAGTGTAGTGAAGCCTTTTCTGAAAACTCCGCCGCATTTGGCGCATCACGTTCAGAAAAAGAGATTGCAGCGGGCGGCATGACATTAGCCACCCTTGATAGTGTGATAGAAAGTTACTTTTCAGAAGAGCTTGATTGTCCTCTCGACTTCGACGTTACTGACGCTATTAATAAGCTGGTGGACATGGAACTAGTCGAACAAGACGGCGATGTTTTTGTAGCGCGGGCGCTTAACGATGTTGTGAATACACTCGATGATTACTGGGATAACATTTATCAGCCTGTTTAATGTGCGCTTACCTCGCCCTTATTTAGAACAAGCTAGCATATTCCACAATGCGCGCTTTATGACATCATTTTTCTCGACTAGCAGTACGCAGAAATAACTATTTCATACAAGCAATGACGCTATCAAAGCGTTGTCATAAAAGCACAAAATCTCTATAGTTGCCTTAAGGTGTGTAGAACTATATACACATCTTGGCAACAGCCGCATTGCACTGAATGCGCATCTCTATCTCCAATGCAACAAGCCTGGTTCTCTTCTACATGAAAATATTGCATACGTCTGACTGGCATTTAGGTCAGAGTTTTTTTACGAAAAGTCGCAAAAATGAACATGCCGCTTTCCTTAAATGGCTTCTTCAACAAGTAGAAGTGCATCAAATAGATGCGATTATTGTCGCGGGTGATGTGTTCGACACGGGCACGCCGCCTAGCTACGCCAGAGAGCTTTACCATGCGTTTATTGGTGAGCTACAGGGCATGCAGTGTACATTGGTGGTGCTGGGGGGAAATCACGATTCAGTGTCGGTATTAAACGAAAGTAAGGCGCTACTGAAATACTTAAATAGCCACGTAATAGCCAGTACGTATGGCGATTTAAGTGAACAAGTCATTACGCTTAACGATCGCAATGGGCAGCCCAGTGCCGTACTGTGTGCCGTACCCTTTATTCGCCCACGTGATGTGCTTGTCAGTGAGGCAGGGCAAAGCGCCACTGACAAGCGTCAAGCACTGGGCGATGCGATAAAGCAACATTATGGGGCGCTTTACAATGAGGCCCTGTCACTGCGCGCTTCAATTGAAGAAAAACAAGCAGAACAGGGCAGTAAAAATAGTGCTGCCATTCCTATTATTGCTACCGGGCATTTAACTGCTTTAGGCGTGAGTCAGTCAGAAAGTGTGCGTGATATTTACATTGGTACCCTTGAAGGCTTTGACGCCAAAGGGTTTCCGCCCGCCGATTACATTGCACTTGGGCATATTCACAGGCCACAGAAAGTGGCTAAAACAGAACACATTCGCTACTCAGGCTCGCCCATACCGCTAAGTTTTGATGAACTAAACACGCAAAAGCAAGTGGTGTTGGTAACGTTTGAATCTGAAAGTACAACGCCAACTATTTCAACGCTTCCGGTACCGCGCTTTCAGGCCATGGAAGTAATAAAAGGCGACTTAAAAGCGATTGAGGCGGCCATTAATAAAAGCGATGCCATCACGTTGGCTTCTCAAACAGATGATGCCGTTAGCGCAACGGATAACGCCATTAGCCCTCAAGACCCAGTGTGGTTATGCATTGAAGTTGAAACAGAAGACTATCTGACTGATTTGCAGCAGCGTATTCAGGGGTTGTTAGAGGGAAAAAACGCTGAAATCTTGCAGTTGAAACGCAAGCGTAAGCGCACGGTAAATAGCCTAACAGAAAAGCAAAACGTCCAGCTTAGCGAACTATCGGTAAACGATGTATTTGAAGCGCGTTTGGCATTGGAGAGCATAGAAGATAATACAACAAGTGAGTCGGCACCAACTGAGTCGGCACAAGCAACCCTGCTAGATGACGACCAAAGCACCCGAGCAATGGAACAAGCCGGTTCAGAGAAAAGCGCTTCACGCTTAAACCGGATAAGGCAGCTGTTCAATGAAGCAGTAGAGCAAGTGCACACCAATGATGAAGATACCGAAGTACCAGTAGAGACCTCATTGGCAAACACAACAGAAAACAAAGGCGAGTAACACAATGAGAATATTGACATTACGCCTTAAAAATCTAAACGCCTTAAAAGGGGAGTGGAAGATAGATTTCACCCAGTCGCCGTTTGTCGACAATGGCCTGTTTGCCATAACTGGCCCAACAGGGGCGGGTAAAACCACGCTACTTGATGCCATTTGTTTAGCGCTTTATCACCAAACCCCTCGCTTGGGGCCAATTTCAACGTCGAACAACGACATCATGACCCGCGGCACGGCGGAGTGTTTGGCGGAGGTTGAGTTTGATATTAAGGGGAAAGCATACCGTGCGTTTTGGAGTATGCGTCGCGCCAGAGGGAAAGTTGACGGTAACCTGCAAAGTGCTGATGTTGAGCTAGCCGAAGTTGAAAGCGGCAAGGTATTGGCGACTCAAGTGCGGCCAAAAAGTGAAGAGATTGAAAAGCTAACCGGCCTTAATTTTGCCCGCTTCACCAAGTCGATGATGCTGTCGCAAGGGGATTTTGCTGCGTTTTTAAATGCTAACGAGGCCGACCGAGCCGAGCTGCTTGAAGAGTTAACTGGTACCGAAATTTACGGGCAGATATCACAGGCAGTACATCAGCAATTTAGTGACGCTAAACAAAAGAAAAAAGAGTTTGCAATAAAGCTAGAAGGCGTAACCTTGCTTAGCGACGAGCAAATCACCCAGCTTGAAGAAGAGCAAGCACAAACCAAGAGTCAAGTCGCAGCGTTTAACCAAACACTTGTTCAGTTACAAAAGCAACAGCAGTGGCAACAAGCGTTTAACGCTAACGAACTCGCCATTAAAGAAGCTAGTGAAGCGCAGCAGACCGCGAATAACGCCATCAATGAGGCGAAGCATGAGCTTGAGCTCCTAACCCAAAGTGAGCCAGCTGAAAAGCTTCGCCTGCCATTTTTGCAAAGAAACGCCCTTCAGCAAGACGTAACCCGTTATAAAGAAAGGCTTGACGGGAAAGCAGCCCAGTTGCCCGACTTAAAAACGCAAAAGGCACAGCTCAGCTTGGAAGTAACCAACGCTGAACAAGCGTTTGTTCTTACAAAACAACAAAGCAGTGACCTTGAAAAGCGCATAAACGAGCAGGTAGTTCCGCTAGATAACCAAATAGCGCAGCTCACTACTGAACAGCAAAAAGCAAACGAAAACGCGGCACGTTTAAGGCAGTCAATAAACGCGTTAACGCTAAAGCGCACAGAAATCGAAAACGCTTCGGCAGATAACAAGACCAAACTTGGTGAACTGGAAACCTACTTACGTGAACATCATTCACTTAGCGGCATAGCGGAGTTTATAAGTGGCTGGAGCGAAACGGCGCGCCATATTGAACATGATCAGAAGCAGTTAGAAAGACTGACACAAAGCGTAAAAAATGATCGTCAGGCGCTTTCATCCCTAGATGACGCTATCGCAAAAACAAATGAGTCGTTAAACACCTTAACGCAGACCTTCGATGACAAAAACACGCAAGTTGCCAAGTGCGAAAAGGCACTTCAGGCCGCGCTATCTGACAAACCAACTGATACTAATAGTGCTATTGCAACCAGCAAAGCAAGCCTTCAGCAAGAGCGCGATACCAAGCTCCATCATTGGGATAACGTGTTACAGCTAGGGCATATTCAACAGCAATATTTGGCACTAGAGCAAGACAAAGTATCGCTGGGTGCGCAAAAGGAAGACTTAGCGAAGCAACTAGCTCAGCAGCAATCTGAGCGCCAAGCCTTGGTTGACGCCTACAGACAAACCCGCAGTAATTTAAAAGACATAGAGGCGCTTATCGCCCTAGATGCTGAAGTGGCGCACCTTCGCGCCCAGCTAAAAAGTGGCGAGCCGTGCCCTGTTTGTGGGGCTAACGAACACACCACGTCTAGCGTGGCGATTGATGTACCTGAAACTATTCAAAAGCGAGATAGCTTAAAGCAGCAGTTAGATGATATTGAGCAGCAAGGGGCGCGGGCAAAAGAAAGCGTTACACACACTGAATTCACGCTTGCTCAGGTTAATAAGCAGCTAGAACAGGCAAGCGGGCAACGAGATACGCTACTAGAAAAGTGGCAGCAGATTTCAAGCGTACTTAGCGCTGATATACCGAGCTTTGAAAAGGTCGACATTAATACATCGCAAAGCGTCTCTCAATTTACGGAGCAGTTTAAAACTCGTCTTGATGATATTAGTGCCCAATTAACCCGTTTAGAAGAGTGCGAGCAAGCTCTAAATGCTGCACTGCAGGCTAAAAATGAAGCGCAACAGGCATTACAAGGCAAACAGTCAGAACTTGCAGTTTCTCTGCAGCAGCGCGAAACCTTGGAAAAGCAATTTAACGAACGTAATACAGAGTTAGAGAGTAAAATAAAAAGGGTTAACGGTGGTATTTTAGCGCTTAGCGAAACTATGACGGCGCACGGTGCTGACATTCACAACTTGGCTATTGATGGAATTGCCACGTGGTTAAATGAAAAAGCCGAAGCGCTAAAAACTTATAAACACAATCATCAGCTACACGCCAAACTTAAAGATGAGTTGCAAGGGGTAAGTAGCACCTTGCTTGTGGTCAATCGTGATATCGAAAGCGCTGAGAGTCAGCTTAAGGGCCTATGCGAAGAGCTTGTGCAGCTAGATAATAGTTTAAAGGCGCTGCGAGACTCGCGCTCAACCGTATTCCCTGAAGGCAATATTGCTGAAACCAGAAATAAGGCAAGCGCTGCCCAAGAACACGCTGAGCGAAATGTAAATGAATGCAAATCTCGCCTGCAACAAACGGACACTATTTTGTCTCGTTTAGAAGCAGAAATTGCCCAGCTTAATGAGCAAATGCGCGAAAAAGAGCAGGCACTTTCAGAGGCAACAGAGCACTTTAGCCGTCAGTTGGCGAGCAGCCCATTTGCTGATGAGCACGCGTTTAGCAATGCCCTTTTAGACGAAGATACCCGCAACACCTTGCTTGAACTGCAAAAGCGATTAACTCAGCAAAAACAACAAGCGGACTTAAAGCTAGAAAACGCGCTAGCTACCCAACAATCGCTAAAAGCCCATGCTAATGCAGCGCAGTGGCAGAGCGAGTTAGAAGAGCACGGTGCACAGTGGCTCGATACGAAAATTACCCAGCAAGCTCAGCAGCGTGACACCCTGTTATCGTCTTTAGGGCAAATTGAACAGCAGCTAAGCGCTAACAATCAAGCCCGAGAAAGGCAGCAGCAGCTTGTTGATGAGATGGCCGCGTTTGAGGCCTATTACGATGATATTACCTACCTGCACTCGTTAATTGGTTCGGCCAGTGGCGACAAATTCAGACGTTTTGCCCAAGGACTTACTTTGGACAACTTAGTGCAGCTTGCAAATCAGCAGCTTAATAAATTACACGGTCGCTACCAGCTAATTCGAAAAGAAAACGAAGGGTTGGGTTTAAGTGTATTAGACACCTGGCAAGGTGACGTAGTGCGAGACACCAAAACCCTGTCTGGCGGAGAAAGTTTCTTAGTGAGCCTTGCACTGGCATTAGCTTTATCTGACTTGGTCAGTCACAAGACCAGTATTGATTCGCTGTTTTTAGATGAAGGCTTTGGCACCCTTGATGCTGAAACTTTAGATGTGGCCCTTGATGCACTGGATAACCTAAATGCCAGTGGAAAAATGATTGGTGTGATAAGCCATATTGAAGCCATGAAAGAGCGTATTCCTACTCAGCTTAAAGTGATTAAACGCAACGGTGTGGGGTTGAGTGCACTAGAAAAACCTTATGCGGTGGGGTGAACTCACCGCGTAAACCCTTATAAACGGCAAGCATACGGTTATTTGCGAGTAACTAAGACTAAACAGGTTCATTTGTGTAACGTTATCCTTTATGGTGCGTCGTCAAAATAATAATGGACCAACATTTATGGATTCAACGTCACGCCCCAGCCTGTTTCAGCGCTACATGAATGGCAGTTTGGTACTGCAAATTATCATTGGTATCGTATGCGGTATTGCTATAGCGAGTTTTTCACCTTCAACTGCTCAATCAGCAGGGCTATTGGGTAACTTATTTGTAAAAGCCCTAAAAGCAATTGCTCCTTTATTGGTTTTTGTTTTGGTCATGGCGTCCATCGCCAACCATAAGCAAAACGAGCAAACCTTCATCAAACCCGTGCTTGTGCTTTATTTGTTGGGCACACTTCTGGCTGCGCTCACCGCCGTGTTGGCAAGCTTTGCTTTTCCTACAAGCTTAAGCTTAGTGACTTCAGAAGTTAGCCAAGCTGCGCCGAAAGGTGTGTCGGAAGTCCTTACCGCTTTGCTTTATAACATGGTAGATAATCCGGTAAATGCATTAGTAAATGGAAATTACATTGGTATTCTCACGTGGGCTGTAGGTCTAGGTTTAGGTCTACGTCTTGCTAGCGAGGCAACAAAAGCGCTACTTCAAAATATGGCAGATAGCGTAACAACCGTGGTGGGTTTTGTTATTAAACTCGCGCCCTTCGGTATTTTCGGCTTGGTAGCTAATACCATTGCTACAACGGGCTTTGAAGCATTGCTTGGATACTCTCATTTATTAACGGTACTGATTGGCGCAATGCTATTTATCGCACTTGTGACCAACCCTTTATTAGTATTCTTGGCAACCAAAAAGAACCCCTATCCTTTGGTGTTCAAATGCCTGAAAGAAAGCGGTATTACGGCGTTTTTCACCCGTAGTTCGGCGGCGAATATTCCGGTAAACATGGCGCTGTGTAAACGCTTAAAGCTTGATGAAGACACCTATTCGGTATCTATTCCGTTAGGCGCCACGATTAATATGGCTGGGGCTGCAATCACAATAACCGTGTTGACGCTAGCTGCGGTTAATACCTTGGGAATTTCTGTAGATTTCCCTACTGCTGTATTGTTAAGCGTTATCGCTGCGGTATCAGCATGTGGAAGTTCAGGTGTTGCAGGTGGTTCGCTGCTGCTTATTCCGCTTGCCTGTAGCCTGTTCAATATACCCAATGAAGTGGCTATGCAGGTGGTTGCGGTGGGCTTTATTGTTGGCGTACTGCAAGACTCTGCTGAAACAGCATTAAATAGTTCCACTGATGTCTTGTTTACCGCCGCTGCATGTGAAAGGGCAGGCGGCCAGTAAACATAAAAGCGTCAAACGTTAAAGCGTTAACTCGTTAAATGTGCGAGTTTATTGCATCTACTGCTTCAAAAATTAGCCGTGCAGCCAGCTTTGCTGTGCGGCTATCAATATCATAATTGGGGTTCATTTCCGCAACGTCACACAGTCTCCATTGATACCCATAAGTACTTTGGTGCTGTGCTAAAAAGTGTAGCGTGTTGATAACAAGTGTGGGGGATATTCCCAATGCACTGGGCGCGCTAACGCCAGGTGCTTGTGCTGCTGGAAATGCATCTAAACATACAGTGACGTAAAGCTCATCGATGTCTTTTAGCATCGGAGATAGTAGCTCATCTATTCGCTGCATACACAGTGATTCATCATTTAACGCCACATCGGTTAAATAGCGCGTGTTGGACGTATTGGCAAAGTTAAACAGCGCTGGTGTATTGGCTGCTTTCGATACGCCCAAACAAGCGTAATGAAACGGTGTGTCGTGTAGCTGGCAGTGATCATACACTTGCCTGAACGGCGTACCTGAACTGGTGTTTGGTGAAGGCTTTCTTAAATCAAAATGGGCGTCGAAATTAATAATTCCAATGCGGGCGCTTTCGGGCTTAGCATTGAAAACCCCTTGATAGCTACCCCATGCAATTTCATGTCCCCCTCCCAGCCCAATGACCAATCCATCATTTTGCTTGAGCGCATAACAAATGGCGTCGGCATATTGGGTTTGTGCCTGGGCTAAGTTCTCTTTAGCGGTAACATTCCCTAAATCAGCCAATGCTGCGCTTGGCCAGTGCCAGGGTAAGTTTGCCAGTGCCTGGCGAATAGCGTTTGGACCAGCCGCTGCACCTACGCGGCCTTTGTTAAATGCCACACCTAAATCACTTTCAAAACCAACAAGGGTAACGGCGTTGGCTAATGAATTATCTTCGCCCACTTCAAGTTCGTTAACTTTTTGATGCCAACGTAGGCCCTCAATGCCGTCTTCACTGTCTATTCTGCCTTGCCACTTAAACATGTTTACCTTCCTTAAACACCGCAACGGGGCGGTGCCCATTAATACAATAGGCGAGCTCTGCCGGCGTTTCGATATCCCACAGCGTTAAGTCAGCAAGCTTGCCTGCTTCAATAACACCTCGGTCGTGCAGCCCGAGTGCGCTAGCCGCGTGAGCAGTAGCACCGCGTAGCGCTTCTTCTGGCGTAAGTTGAAACAGCACACACCCCATATTTATCGCGGTAAGGATTGAGGCTAACGGCGAACTACCTGGATTAAAGTCAGTGGCTAAGGCCATGGGCACATTGTGCGCCCTTAGAGCGTCTACCGGCGGCTTTTGAACTTCACTTAGGTAATAAAAAGCGCCTGGTAAAAGTACGGCAACGGTGCCACTTTGGGCAAGTAAGGGAATATCGCTGTCAGCTAAATATTCGATGTGGTCTACCGAAAGTGCGCCGTATTTAGCCGCTAAAACAGCACCTTTACTGTCGCTAAGCTGCTCTACATGAGCTTTAATGGGTAAATCGTGCTGCTGTGCGCAGCTAAAAACACGTTCTGTTTGAGAAGTTGAAAAACCGATAGTTTCACAAAATACATCAACGGCGTCAGCCAAGTTTTGCGAAGCAATATGAGGAAGTGCCTTGTTGCAAATGAAATCGATATATCCTTCTGAGTCGTCAGCAAATTCATTGGGCAGGGCGTGAGCGCCTAAATAGGTAGTTTTAATACTCACAGGAAGATGCTGCTCAAGGGATTTAGCCACGCGTAACATGCGCACTTCAGTGTCTAAATCCAGCCCGTAACCTGATTTGACTTCAATGGTGGTAACACCTTCTTCGCACAGTCGCTTTGCGCGTTTTATCGCAGTGTGAAGCAGGGTGTTTTCGTCAGAGCGTCGAGTTTTTTCAACCGTCCCTTTAATACCACCGCCGCGCTGCGCAATGTCTACATAACTTGCGCCTTGCAATCGCATTTCAAATTCTTCGGCGCGATTGCCGCCATACACCAGATGCGTATGACAATCGATGAAGCCAGGCAATAGCCACGGGTGTTTGGGCGTTGAACCTTCATTTTGGGGAATTAGGGTAGTGGCATCTATTACGCTTTTGGCCTGCTCAAACACGTTGTCTAATGAGTCATCGCAAGGAAGTAACGCAGCAATTTTGCCGTCTTTTATGGCAATGGCGTGTGGCGGTAATTCGCCATAGGGCAACTTGTTGTCTTGCATAGACGCAATGCGAACATTGTAAATAAGCGTGTCGTACTGATAACCCATATCGTGCTCCACTCTAAGCCACCTCTTGTCTGGTTTTTTCGTCTAACTGGTTGTCTTGTTCTTTGTCTGGCTTTGACCAGAATCTTTACTGAAACGCAGTGTAAATTTTGAGCTCAGTGTACTTGTGCATACTTGTATATACAAGTATGCTGTTAGCATATTATTAACAATTTAATTGTGAATGGCCACGATATGCAACCTCGGTACAGAGTAATTAAGACAGCAATTTTGGATGCCATCGAAAGTGGTGAGATGAAGCCGGGTAGCCAAGTGCCTTCAGAAAACCAACTTGCCCAGGAGCACGGTGTAAGCCGGATGACTGCGCGAAGAGCGTTAAGTGAAATGGTGGACGAGGGGATTTTAATGCGCAGCCAGGGGATTGGCACGTTTGTGTCAGATAGTCGCCCTATGAGCTCAATGCTTGAAATCAAAAGCATTCGCGATGAAATAGAGCAGCGGGGGCACAGATACACTAACGAGATATTGGTGTTGGAAACCTCGCCAGCCAGTGATGTTATTTCACAGCGTCTAGCCGTTGACGTGGGCGAACCTGTATTTCACAGCATTATTGTACATTGCGAGAACAATCTACCTGTTCAGTATGAAGACCGCTGGGTTAACCCAGCGTGGATTAACGACTATTTAGATAAAGATTTTAAAGCGCAAACTGCAAACTTTTATTTGAATCAGGTCGCGCCCCTTTCACAAGCCGACCATAGCGTAGAAGCTGTGGTTGTTGAAAAAGATATTGCACAAGCACTATTGATTAAGCCTAAAGAGCCGTGCCTGAAGATTACTCGACGAACATTTTCTCGTGGGGCGGGGAAAGCAACTGGCACAAGTGCTGTGGTTAGCCACGCTGTGCTTTTCCACCCTGGCAGTAGATACCGACTGGGAGGACACTTGGAGTTTTAAGTGTAAACGCGCCTAGGACGCTAACTCTCAAGGCGCTTTTTTAAAGATACTACTTCTTATAACAACAATATTTCAGCAAAAGAAAAAAGATGCCTAGGAGAAGTTTATGAAACGCCTCGACCCTACAAGAGAAATTCGTGCCCCAAGAGGCAGTACGCTAAATGCCAAGAGCTGGCAAACTGAAGCGCCGCTTCGCATGTTAATGAATAACCTAGATCCAGACGTTGCTGAGCATCCGCAAAATCTGGTGGTTTACGGCGGTATTGGGCGCGCGGCCCGTGACTGGGCGTCTTACGACAAAATTGTCGAAGTACTCAAGCGTTTAAATACTGATGAGACGCTGCTAGTTCAATCAGGCAAACCTGTTGGGGTATTTCCCACTCACGAAAATGCCCCTCGTGTGTTAATTGCTAACTCTAATCTCGTACCCCATTGGGCTAATTGGGAGCACTTTAACGCTCTGGATAAAGAAGGTTTGATGATGTACGGGCAAATGACCGCAGGGTCATGGATATACATAGGCTCGCAAGGCATTGTGCAAGGCACGTATGAAACCTTTGTTAGCGTGGCCAAAACGCATTTTGAAGGAAGCGCTAAAGGACGCTGGATTTTAACAGGGGGCTTAGGCGGAATGGGTGGGGCACAGCCTTTAGCTGCAACCATGGCTGGCTTTTCAATGGTAGCTGTGGAAGTTGATGAAACCCGCATAGACTTCAGAATTCGAACGGGCTATCTGGACAAAAAAGCGCATTCGCTAGAAGAAGCTATGGTCTTGTTAGATAAGGCCAAGCAAGTCGGTAAACCAGTTTCAATAGGCTTGCTCGGCAATGCTGCTGAGGTATTTCCCGATATGTTAGAAAAAGGGATTATTCCTGATGTGGTAACCGATCAAACCAGCGCTCACGACCCGCTTAATGGCTATTTGCCTGTAGGTTGGACACTGGATCAAGCCGAAGCGCAACGCAAGAAAGATGAAGCGTGTGTCGTTAAAAAAGCAAAACAGTCGATGGCGCTGCAAGTTAAAGCCATGCTGGGTTTTCAAAAAGCCGGCGCGGCAACGCTCGACTATGGCAACAACATTAGGCAGATGGCGCTGGAGGAAGGCATTGAGCATGCTTTTGATTTTCCAGGGTTTGTCCCCGCTTATATTCGACCGTTGTTCTGTCAGGGCATTGGCCCCTTTAGATGGGCTGCTTTATCTGGTGATCCAGAAGATATTTATAAAACTGACGCTAAAGTTAAAGAGCTCATACCCGATAATCCGCATCTACATAACTGGCTAGATATGGCTAAAGAACGTATTCAGTTTCAGGGCCTGCCCGCGCGTATTTGCTGGGTTGGACTAGGTGAAAGACAGAAGTTGGGGCTTGCCTTCAATGAAATGGTGCGCAGCGGAGAATTAAGCGCACCTGTAGTGATCGGTCGAGACCATCTAGACTCTGGATCGGTCGCTTCCCCAAATAGAGAAACCGAGGCCATGCTTGATGGTTCAGATGCGGTTTCGGACTGGCCATTACTGAACGCGTTATTAAACACTGCGGGTGGCGCAACCTGGGTGAGCCTTCATCATGGTGGTGGTGTAGGAATGGGCTTCAGCCAGCATTCGGGCGTGGTAATTGTTTGTGACGGCACGGACGAAGCGGCTGAGCGAATTGCTAGGGTACTGCATAACGACCCTGCAACAGGCGTAATGCGTCATGCAGATGCAGGCTACGACATTGCAAAAGACTGTGCCGCCAAGCACGACCTTGACCTTCCTATGGTAAATTCTGTGGCTAATAGTCAAGGGGTTGGCAATGAGGGCTCAAATTATAGCTCACACCATGATAGCTCAAACCAAAACCTAGACGGGGAGGCGTAATCATGTCCCAGACGTCTTTTTTTGCTGAGCAAGATGGTATTAAAAAGCTAACGCTGGTTCCTGGCACATTGACGTTAGATCAGTTACGGGAAGTACATCGAAGCCACGTTCATTTATCGTTAGATGAAAGTGCTATACCCGCTATAAATGCCGCTGAGAGTGTGGTGCTTAACGTTATTAAAGAGAACCGTACGGTCTATGGTATCAATACTGGCTTTGGTTTGTTGGCTAATACCCGTATTGATGTTGACGAGTTAGAGTTATTGCAGCGCAGTATTGTGTTAT
This sequence comes from Alteromonas alvinellae, assembly GCF_902705805.1. Classification (NCBI taxonomy): domain Bacteria; kingdom Pseudomonadati; phylum Pseudomonadota; class Gammaproteobacteria; order Alteromonadales; family Alteromonadaceae; genus Alteromonas; species Alteromonas alvinellae. The sequence continues at coordinate 144,911 of NZ_CACSIH010000203.1, forward strand.
CGCACGCGGCCGGTACGGGCGACTTTATGCAGGAAGATACTGTGCGCCTGCTCATGTTGTTAAAAATTAACTCCTTGGCCCGTGGTTATTCTGGCATCCGTCTAAGCGTAATAGAAGCGCTCATTACCTTGTTTAATGCACAAGTTTACCCCGCCATTCCTGAAAAAGGTTCGGTAGGCGCCAGCGGCGACTTAGCGCCTTTAGCACACATGAGTGTAGTGCTGTTAGGGGAAGGGGAAGCTTTTTATAAAGGAGAGAGAATTAGTGCAGCCCAAGCCCTTGAAATAGCCGGCATGCAGCCAATTGCGCTGGCACCCAAAGAAGGCTTAGCATTGTTAAACGGCACGCAAGCCTCGACAGCGTTTGCACTTCAGGGGCTATTTTATACTGAAAACGCGCTTCATAGCGCTATTGGTATTGGTGCGCTTACTGTTGAGGCCGCGTTAGGTTCTCGCGTGCCGTTCGATGCGCGGATCCACGAAGTGCGTGGCCACAAAAGCCAGAGCGATGTGGCGGCTGCGTTTAGAACATTGCTAGACACCTCAGAGATTGGTCATTCACACCAACGGTGTGAAAAAGTACAAGACCCGTACTCTCTGCGTTGTCAGCCACAGGTGATGGGAGCGTGTTTACAGCAAATGCGCTACGCCCAAGAGATTTTGGTGGTTGAAGCTAACGGAGTCAGCGACAACCCGTTGGTTTTTGTTGAAAATAATGATGACGCTGATACGCCAACTGGTGATATTTTATCTGGCGGAAATTTCCATGCCGAAACGGTCGCGATGGCCTCAGACATGTTGGCTATTGCACTATCTGAAATTGGCGCACTGTCAGAGCGCAGAATGTCGCTAATGATTGATACTCACTTAAGCGGTTTACCGCCATTTCTAGTTGAAAACGGTGGGGTAAACTCAGGGTTTATGATCGCACAGGTTACTTGTGCGGCGCTTGCTAGTGAAAATAAAACCCTTGCGCACCCTGCTTCTATTGACTCTTTGCCAACGTCTGCAAACCAAGAAGACCATGTTTCCATGGCTACCTTCGCTGCCAGGCGCTTAAGAGATATTTTCGATAACGTGGCAAGTATATTGGCCATTGAGTGGTTAGCGGCCTGCCAAGGTTTAGATTTTAGAAAGCCGCTTGCAACAAGCAAAAAGCTGCAGGTACTGATGCAGCTATTAAGAGAGCAAGTGCCGTTTTACGATAAAGACCGCTATTTTGCGCCAGATATTGAAAAGGCAAAGCAACTTATTAAGCAGCACGACCTTATGGATAAGACACAGTTAAACCTGTTAGGCTAAAATGATCACTGGCTCGGTATTTCGAGTAAACAATTACAGATCATAAATAGAGTAGAGGTGGGAATGATATGAAAACAAATGGACGTTGGTTAAGTTCAAATGAGGCTCGTACTTCTATGAATCGTACTCCTATGAAAGGCAGATTTAAGAGCGGCTCTTTTGTAAAAAGCTCTGTGTTGGGTTTACTTACCGCGTCGGTTCTCACGTTGGCAGGCTGTAGCGACAGCGAAGTGGGCGATGTGTCGCTTGGGCTTTTTACCACAAAAGATATCAAAATTGATGCGCTTCAAGACCCTGTTGTCACTGGCGTCACCTGTCATATTTCAAGTATTGAAGCGAACTTAGATTTGTCGGACCCGTCAGACAGCTCAATCGCGTGCAGACAAACCGGCCCCATCACTGCCGAGATGCTCGACGCTATCGATAAGTCAGATTCTGGTGAAGTGATTTTTAAAAAATCAAAGAGCGTGTTTTTTAAAAACATGAAGCTTCGACGAATTTATGATGCTGAATCAAAAACGCTGATTTACTTGTCGTACAGCACTAAAGAAACATCGGGCAGTTACAAACATAGTTTGTCTACGGTACCACTGTGGGAAACGCTAGCGTTTAAAAAGCCCGCGTAGCGAAACGCATCAACTCAATATCAAAAAGCCCTCTTACATGAGGGCTTTTTGATGCTAGCACCTTGTATTTAATCTATCCACCGGTTGTAGGGTAGGCTATTAGCAATAGTCTAGAAAAAGCGTGTATAAACCAGCATGGCACTCAGAACTGTATCATCGTCTGTCAGCGGGCTATCGCTAATGCTATCGTCAAAAAATGTGGCGCCAATCTCTAAGCGGGTCATGCCACCCAAAAATTGGCGGGTGGAAATAGCAACGCGAACCTCTGTGTTAAGTGCGCTATCGCCGACATATACGTTTCGAAATGCATTAGCTTCTTCAGGTCGTACACCGTAATAATAGTCGACATAGTTGCTGTCTTGGTAGTTAACGCCTACCGATGGCTCTATCATGAAGTTATTTACTCTAAACTGTTTGCCTATTCGAGCAGATGCCTGGTAGCCATCGAACTTACCAAGAATATCCGCGTTGGTTGACAATGAATACACCCAGCTTCCCGTATTATAGTTGAGCCCAACGCCAGCAGCGTAACTAAAGTCTCTGTCTTCCATACCAGTAAACACTGCGCTGTCATCTTCTTCGTAACCTGCAAATACCGGCACAAGCTGGGCATCAAGGGTGAAGCCCTTTTCTCTAAAGAGTTCGTAGCCTATGAATGGCCCGTAAACCCGAAGCTTTTCACCGGTGTAGCCAACGATAGGAATAGGCACAATGCGGTTATCAAAGTCGGTATACACATCTTGGGATGCGGCGACACCAAAACCCCACATCCAGCCTTGGGGCTGTTGTGACCCTGTTGGTTGTTGTGCAGTGACGGTGGAAGAGAATGCGAGTAATGTTGACAGGCTAGCTGCGCCTAAACACTTTAGTAGAGTCATCAATAAATTTCCTTTTTTTCACAATACAGCCAAAGCTTCCGGTTCGATCAATATTGAGGGTGCTTTCTACGCTTAACTACTCATATGTGTAGAGTGATATGAATGCGATTTACGCAATGGAAATTTTCCTCACCTTAACTCAGTATGAGGAATGTTTATTACAGTGAGATTTAACGCAAAATTGAGAGTTGAATAGTAAGTGATACTGCAGCTCTCACATAAATTGAGCGTGATATAAGTTCGCCACGACCACTTGTAGAGAGAGGAAGTAAGGTTGTATTACCTTAAGCGCCATTTTATGCAAAACCAGAATAGTATTAACTTAGTATTAAGCTTGGTGGTTTTTAAATAAGGAAGTGATATGAAATTCGTGACAAAGCTTAGTGCGCTGGTCGCCGTATCAATGCTTGCGGCAGGATGTGTAACGCAAAAAGGTATGGACTCAAGTGAAAGTATGCCTACCGAGTCGAATGTCGAAACAACCAATTCAGTCGCTAAAACAGACAGCGAAGCGTTGAAGCAAGGTGTTGATGCTTCAGGGCAAGAAAGCGAAAACACAGTCAAAACTGCTAACAAACCAACAGAATTACCCAAGCAGAAAGTAGGGATTTTCATTAATGCTAATGAGTTTCCCTCGCACACTCATATTGGTACCACCAAGTTTAATAACTTCACGAAAGAGTATGCATACGACTGGCAACTAGCCTCTACGTTTTTTACTAAACTAAAGACAGCAATCGAACAATCAAATCGCTTTGAAGTGGTTGACGTAACGCCAAAAGTGAAAGGTGCGTGGCAGCTAGACTTCGTGGTGAAGCAGAATGACAATTGGTCTTTTAACGAAAACCAAAATGCCCTTAGAAAGTCGCTGCTAGCTGATGGTGTTTCAAGGATCATTGTCGTTCAAGAGACACCTACGGTAGCCATCACTGAATGCGGTACATATGGTTGCTCAGAACATGAGAGTAAAGGCGTCGGTTTATTTACGCGAAGTTTTTTAGGAACCGATCACTACGTCGCGTCTGCTAGCTATGATGTAAGCTTTGAGCGCTTAGATAAACCTGTAGATATCGCAGCGCAACCCGAATTTAGTGAATTACAAGATGACGCCAAGAAGAATGTGCGTATTGAAAAATTTCTACCACCTGAAAACTTCGATGAAGTCACAGAAAACGAGTTGGCGCCTATCAAAAAATCGATTATTAGTTACTTCGACCGTGTAGCTGAAACGGTGGCTAACTACTTGTCTAATCAGTAAACCTAACAAAATGTGAACCATGCACTTCATCAAGTGCCCGTTTTTTATGTTTTTCCAACAAACCTAAAGGGGACAAAGATAACGATTTTTCTATTTCTGCCTATCTGCAATTGCCTGATGATGGCTCATTTCACCGATTGTCAAAAGGCGATATTTCGGCGTTTTTTTGTGAAAGAGGCTTGTGGCTAGTTATCGGGCGATAGGTCGATAATTCTGGCTCGTGAAGTAATGAAAATGGAGTTATAAAACACATTGTCTTTGTAGAATACATGTGCGATTTTATTGAGACACCTAATCATACGTGAAGGTCTAGTAGACCTTAAGTGGGATAGAGTGAGCTAACTAGGGTTACAAATATAATAAAAAAATGCAAAGGAATAAAAATGAAATTGCCGTTTAAGTTGTTTTCAATAGTCTTTATGGCCATTGTTGTGGCAGGGTGTGCGTCAACGTACGTGCCACCTACAGCAGGTTACAAAGCCCCTGAACAAAGTAAGATTGGAGTTTTGGTTGTCGCTAAAGAGAACCCTAGCCATACCCATGTTGGTACGACGATATTTAATAATTTCAGCAAAGAATATGAATACGATTGGCAGCTTAAAGAAAATATTTTCAAAATTTTTGAAGATAAAATTGAAAGCGGAACGACGTACGATGTTGTAGACATATCAAACCTTGTTTCTGAAAGTGATACGCTTACCTTTGTTGATGTGGTGAATAAAGAATGGGTATTTAACGAAAAGAGCGCGAGCACACGAGAAAAGCTTATCGCTCAGGGCATAACAGCGGTTGTTATCATTAAAGAGACATCCACATTAGCAGCAATGGAGTGCGGCATGTATGGCTGCTCAGAACATTACAGCCAAGGTTATGGACTTTTTACTAGAAGCTTTTTGGGTCTAGATAACTACATGGCCTCAGCTAGCTTTGCCATTTCCATAGAAACCATTGATAAGCCAGTGGACATCACGCGATTAGAGCATGTAAAAGAAACTCAAACATACTTGGCGAAACACAAGCCATTAGAAGATTTTGCCGATCCCGCTGACTTTGAGAATATGACTGAAGAAGAGTTAGCCCCGGTGAAAGCTGCTCTTATCGAGTATTTCGATAACCTAGCGGGTATGACTCGACAGTTTTTAGTAGGAAACGAAGAAGTTTAAGGTCAATAAAGTATTAACCTAAATGCGGTAAAAAAGACGTAGTATTTATGTAGAAAAAAGGGGCGTTGAACGCCCCTTTTGATATTACTTAAGCGTTTTCTTTATGCGCCAAAAACTCTTCGTAGTTTCCATCGAAGTGATTCAGTTTCTTGTCTTTAATTTCGATGATTTGCGTCGCCAGTGATGAAACAAATTCACGGTCGTGACTTACAAAAATAACTGTGCCATCAAATTTGTAAAGCGCATTGTTCAAGGCTTCAATTGACTCCATGTCCATGTGGTTAGTGGGTTCATCCATTACCAATACGTTGATGTCTTGTAGCATTAGCTTTCCGAACAACAAACGGTTTTTCTCACCACCAGAACATACCTGCACGCGTTTGTTGAAATCGTCAGACGTAAATAGCAAACGTCCTAACATACCTTTAATTTGCAGGTCATCGTGTTTAGGGCTGCGCCATTGGCTCATCCACTCAAACATAGTGATATCTTCGGAAAAGTATTTGGCGTTGTCCTGTGGAATGTATCCAATCGCCGCATTTTCAGCCCACTTATAGCTACCTGCGGTAGGTTCAATATCATTAACTAAGCACTTCAAAAGCGTGGTTTTGCCAGCCCCGTTCTCACCAATAATCGCCAAGCGCTGACCTGCTTCTAGTAGCAAGTTAGCGTTGTCGAATAGCGGAAGATCTGGGTAGCTATGGCCTAGCTCTTCAAGCGTAATAGCAAGGCGGTGAAGTTTCTTGTGCTGCTTAAATACAATATAGGGCTTACGACGGCTAGACGCTTTTACCTCAGCCAATTCAATTTTCTCAAGACGGCGGGCACGCGAGGTGGCTTGTTTCGCTTTCGATGCGTTGGCAGAGAATCGCGCTACAAAGCTCTGTAGCTCTTCAATTTCCGCTGACTTCTTAGCATTTTCTGCATGAAGCTGTTCTTGAACTAGCATGGCTGCTTGAATGTAGTCGTCGTAGTTACCCGGATAAACGCGCAGCTCACCGTAGTCGATATCGGCCATGTGCGTGCATACAGAATTTAGGAAGTGTCTGTCGTGCGAAATAATAAGCATGGTCGACTTACGCTTGTTAAGCTCTTCAGCAAGCCAACTGATGGTGTAGATATCCAAGTTGTTCGTTGGTTCGTCTAGAAGCAGAATGTCTGGCTCGGCAAATAACGCCTGCGCCAAAAGCACACGTACTTTTTTACCAGGTGCGACTTCTTTCATAAGACCAAAGTGATAGTCTTCGTCAATGCCGGCAGACGTTAGAATTTCACCAGCGCGTGCTTCTGCTGTGTAGCCATCCATCTCGGCGAATTGGGTTTCCAAGTCCGCCACGCGCATGCCATCTTCTTCGCTCATTTCAGTCTTGCTGTAAATAGCGTCGCGCTCTTGTTTCACTTCCCATAGTTCACGGTCACCCATGATAACGGTATCGACTACGCTAAACTCTTCAAACGCAAACTGATCCTGACTCAAGATACCTAGCTTTGTGCCTGGCGCCATAGAAACGTTGCCCGACGATGGTGTAAGTTTACCGCTTAGAATTTTCATAAAGGTAGACTTGCCACAACCGTTTGCGCCAATCAGGCCGTATCGGTTGCCGTTGCCGAACTTGGCGGAAATATTTTCAAATAATGGCTTAGAGCCAAACTGCATTGTGATGTTTGCGGTGGTAATCAAAACAGGTATCCAGGGGTAAAACAATAAGAAGAGATAGTAGTGAAAGCAATTGTCACTTCACTAATATATAAAAGCGCGCGCACTATAAGGAATTGAGGGCTACATGTCGAGGGAATTTTGAACAGTTTTTGCGCTGATGCGCATTTCACCCAAACGCTAAAGAAAGTATTAACCCCGATACTGTCTTTTATTGCGTGTTTTTGTCAAAAATTGCACCTGAAACTTAACTCCGTATGGTATGAGACGTGAAATAGGCGTTTCGAAACACTCGCTCATTCCACAGAGTGACTCTTATTGTTTGTTGCTCTTTTTTTATTAGCGGCAAGCAAATAATTCCAGCATAAAGAAAATATTACATAAAAGTCAGCGCGCGATGATGCATCAATGCAGAATTAACGAACAAAGCTTTAATCACCATTTTTCTCATAAAGGTCACTTAAATCGTTATTTTAAAGAGAAAAAATGAAACCTTGTCTATTATGAAAAAAAGGCCTTTTTAGTTGGTCTTAATCTTGCTGTGCTTATCTACTGAAAATAAACCGCAGAGCGCAAATGCGTCTGCTGAATCAGTGCGAAGTTTTATTTCACTCTAGTTTATCGTGAGTTAGGTAACGCAAAAGAAGAATAAAACTGGGCATTTTAAAGAGGGAAACATCATGAAATTTTTGAAAAAAATTGCGATTGGTTGCTTTTCGGCAATGGTTTTAATGTCAGGCAGCGTGCATGCAGAAGCAATTAGCTCAGATTCCGTAATGCAAACTCAAGCCGCTTACTACAATAAGCAGCAGCTAATTGACATGGTTAATCGTGCAGACGTGCAGAGTAAATTGGTTAGCTTAGGTGTAGATAGCAACCAGGCTATCGCCAGAATCAACGGCATGACCGACAGCGAAATTGCCCAATTAAATGATGAAATTAATCAAGCGCCAGCGGGTGGCGTTGTGGGCGCAGTGCTTACCGTACTTGCTATTATCGCAATTTTGGACCTAATTGGTGTAACTGACGTTTACCCATTTATTCGTCCAGTGAACAGCTAATTGGATGATCAATTCAGTTAAAAAGGCCTGCGCGTTAGCAGGCCTTTCGCTTCTATTTTTGCTTTCAGGCTGTCAGTCCACACCTCAAGCTGACAAGCTGCGGCAGGAGGGACTTGCCTCTTTACCTGAATCTCACACTATTCAATCTGTTCCGTTTTTTCCCCAAGAACAGTTTTATTGCGGGCCTACCACACTATCTGAAGTGTTTGGTTATTATGGTGAAAGCACCTCTCCAAATGATATTGCGCCTAAGTTGTTCATTCCCAGTAAAGAAGGGAGTTTACAACTAGAAATGGTGAGCGCTACCCGACAATTTGGTTTTTTGCCATATTCTGACCGAGGGACTTTATCGTCAATTATGTCGTTAGTTAAAGACGATATCCCAGTGATTGTTTTTCAAAATTTGTCCATCCAGTTATTACCCCAATGGCACTACGCTGTTGTTATTGGGTTCGATAGTGATAAGGGGACGGTTACTTTACATACCGGCCTTACGCCTAATCACGAAATGTCGCTTGAGCTTTTTGAAAGAACGTGGGGAAGAGGAAATTACTGGTATTTGGCACCAGTTCCTCCTAATGTAACCTCGCCTGAGATGACACCGTTCACTTATGTAAGTGCGGCTTACGACATGCTTAAAGTGGGAGATAAAGGGCGTTCATTGGCGTTTTTGGAAACCGCGTCGCATACATGGCCAACGTACTGGTTAAGTTACTTCTTGATTGCCAATTATTACTTAGAGCGAAACGACATCCAAGCAGTGGATTGGTTTAAGAAAGGCTATGAAGTGGGGCAGAACCAACATGTTTATGTTCACAACTACGTATTAGCTTTGCGCGAAAACAACATGCCCGAGAAGGCAAATACAATTCTAAAACAGGGGCTTGAACGCTTTCCCGATAACGAAGCGCTTTTAAAATTAGCTGAAAAATAAACCTAAACTTTAAGAGTATTCGCATTTACGAAAACTTATCGTCTACTATTAACTTAGGAAGTAACTGTGAAAGTAGGCTATGCCAAAAATACTGAGTTCATCAACAATTTCGTACGAAAACGGAGTAGTCACCTCTCGACTCTATGGCGCGTTTAATGAAAAAAGTGCGGAAGACTACAGCGATCGTCTCTTTAAACTAGTCATAGGACTGAATCAACGACCCTTTTCCCTTCTGGCAGATATTAGCCAAGTTGAAGGTGCAACTCCTGAGGCCTTCGACATACTCAAGCGTATTATAAAACGGCTCCCCGATATGGGATTAATCGCGAAAGCTTATGTTTATAAAGGGCCTGTTATACGCGGAATAATGTTTCAGAGGATCCCCGAGCTCAAAAGTATGGATTATCTTTTTTTCACGGATATTGACGAAGCTTCTTCGTGGTTGTCTCGCGAATATGAACGCAAACTATCTCTGCTCTCTGATTCTTAATTAGCCTGTAATAAGTTAATAGCGCAATTAACTATCTCATTTCCCACATCTGGTTGGTGCAGTTAACTCTAGTGGTTAACCCCTATGGTGGATGGGCGTTTTTTGCTCGATCCTAATTTGGTTAACGCTATCTAGTCGTTGCTCAGTATTAACGCTGAACGCATTGATAGCTCCAAATTTTAAGGATTGAATAATGAAAAAAAGAACCCTTATATATGCTGCGGTAGCAGCGGCTCTACCTTTCGTAGCAAGCGCCTCCAAAGTACACGCACCCTTAGATACTTCATCGCACCGCATTGCTGAAATAAATCTGACTGACAATGTTGTTAACCCGCCAGCAAACAGCTTGTTTCAAATGGCGTTGGACCAACTGCAAACCACGTTCCCATCATCTACATTACGAATAGCTAATGGCCATTTAGACAGTGTTTTTGGTATTGCCATTGATGTTTCAGGCACGTCGCCTGAACAGATGGGGTATGACTTTATTAGTCGACATTCAGCCCTTTTAGGTGGACTGAGTGACGGGGATTTTGTTTTTAACCCTCACCGTAGTAAAGCAGCATTGGGTGGTCATTTAGTGAGGTTTGACCAAGTCATTGATGGTGTAAAAATCAGAGATAGAGGTGTCGGCCTCTTAATAGATGAGTCTCAGGTAGTGAGAGCGCTGTTCGCCGATACCGCTATAAATACGCCTATTGCAAATACACAGGTTCTTTCTGCGAATAGCGCTATCAGCGTGGCAACCGCCGATTTAGCGTCTTACAAGCGAGCATTGCCAATAGAAGCTCTTGATGTACTGAACCCTGCGTTTTCTCAAATAGAAAAAAGTCTTGGCATTTTTGCCAAGCCACTACCACAGAAAGTGGTGGTACAAGATGACAATAAACTGAAACTCGCATGGAAGTTCTTCTATTACTCTTCAAATCCTTTTGGTGTGTTTGAGTATGTAATCGATGCCCAGTCGGGAGACATTCTGGCGCGTAATGACAGGGTCAGAACCATTCTTCCTACAGGTGAAAATGAAGTCACGCAAACGGGGCAGATTGGCTTGGTTCAGCAGACTGCGGATTATTTCCCAACATTTCCACCCATAACGCCATCGATGCAAATCGAATGTTTGATAGAGGACGATGCAGGTGGCTACACCGGCAAACCGAAAGGGATGGAACGCATTAACCTACGTAAGTTTGACGATTCTAACTTAGTGACGGGTGTTGAAGGTTTGCTTACAGGTAAGCACGCGCTTATTGAAAGCGCGATGCTGACAAAAGGGCCTTTTCCACAAGCGGCAACGGGCACGTATCACTTCAGTGAGGATGCTGCCATTGAGGCAAGACCTGTCGAAGATGACCATGTAACGCCTTCTACGGCACATCACATTGACGGCATCAGCCAGTTTATTTACATCACCACATTGCTCGAATATTTAGATTACCTCCATAAGGACGGCGATGCTGTGCATAGTCGTGGCGTGGGCGATGGCTCGTTTCCAAATAGCTACCCTAATGAAGCGGTACCGTTAACTGGTGTGGTACATATTCCGAATGTGCTCGACCCACCAGATAACCCAGCAGATCCCGAGTTTATGGCTAAGCTCTTGGGTTTGGACAACGCATTCGCAGTGCCGTTATCACAGGAAATTGCAGGTGAAGAGGTAGTGGTTAACCCGACAGCTTACGGCCATGGTTACTTATTCAACAACCTAGCAATGGATTTCTCGGTTCCCATTCATGAAGGCACCCATGCAACAATTACCCCTATCGCAGGCTTTGAAGGCGAGCCAGAAGGTGGTGCGCTTAACGAAGGGCAAGCCGACCTATGGGCATACACGGTAGGCGAAACACCAGATTTAGGTACTTACCCCGTTAATTCGTGCGATTTACGAAAATTCTTAAGAGAGCAGGGGGTTAATCCCGACTCATTTGAGTTTATTCGTTCTGCACAGAGCCAAATTCGTTATTCACAGTTAGGCACAAGAGACAACGCATTTGAAGTGCATCGTGATGGAGAAATTTACGCGGGTGCAATGTGGGACTTAAGAGAGCTCATGGTGGCGCTGCAGCCTAGACAAGACTTTGTTCGCCCCGATCCAGTTACCGGCGATCCTACCCAAGAAACTAGCTTGGGCAAAGAAACGTGGGAACGTATCTTCCTAGGCTCAATGTACGTGCTAGGAATATCTGCGCCAGACACCTTTGTGCGCGCACGGGATGCAGTGTTAATTGCAGATGCCGCCTTATATCCTACCGATCCTTTAGATTTAACTTCACCGGGTCGTCATCATGCATTAATAGAGCGTGTTTTTGCTGCCAGAGAGCTAGGTGCAAACGCGAAAGCACCGTTAGGCGGTCGGCAGACTATATCAACGGCAGTGAGCGAGTTTACGGCTACCCAGGCTAAGCCATCGACACCAGACGCTATAGACGCGCATATCATTTCTGATGACGCGATTGAAATTACGTGGGAAACCGTACCTGACGCTTTTGCTTATCAATTGCTAAAACGCAAAAAAGGGTCGAGTGCGCGTTTGTTTACGGGTGTACCAACCCGAGAATACTTTGACGGCGACCTCACATTCTCTGGCTTCACCCATGTTGAATTTATTGTGGGCGATAATCGCTACATAGACAAAGGGCAAGGTTTAGGGCGTGGTGCAGGTCAAGGCATAGACTCGTTTGACTATGAATACGTAGTGCGTGCAATCAGCCTTAACCCTAATCAGCAAGTTGGTTTTTCTAATATGTCAGGGATTGCTTCAACCGGCTTAAACACGGTGGATGTGAGTGACCAAGTTGACTACAAAGTGGGTAATGTAAACTACAATAACGGCACCTTTGCCTTTGATATTGCGTTGATAAATACTGGCGACGAGAGAATTTACGGTCCAGTTGATTTCGATATTACTCATATTAGCAATGGCAGTATTACCGTATTGAATGCAGATAATGGTGGCACTGGTAAAAACGGCGACATAGCAAGGTTCCGTTTCGATCAATCGCTAGATGTAGACAGAACATCTGCACTGCGTTATCTAAAGTTTGATAACCCTAATGGAAAACTCTTTACGTTCCAAGCGCGGATCAGCGGCTACGAAGCTGGCGCTTCGTCAACCGGTAGAGGAGAAACGCCTACCTTTGATACGTCTGAGCCAAAAGAACAGTCTGTGGTTTACCATAATATTGAGGAGCACTCGGGTGTTGTCTTAATTGGCGCAGCGGATGAAGCGTTGGTTGATGGCGTTGACTATGTTGATATCCCGTTTACAGCGCTGCCAAGTGCATCAAGTGTAGTTGCAACGCTGAGCGCTGATGTTGAGGTAGTAGCGGTGCCAGATCTTGACTTTGAACTGCTAGATGCCGAAGGCAATATTATGGCGAGCTCCGGCAACTTGGGCTCTAATGAGCAAGTTGGCGGTGGCATTGTCCCCGGAGAAACCTATCGGGTTCGCGTGAATGGTTGGGCTAACGGCCCGACGTCATACCGGGTTGTTATTGATCAGTTTGTAAGTGATATTAACGACGCAAACGTTGATCAAAATGGTAATGCGACAACGGGAACAGTAACGTTTGAGTTTAATCCCGTAACAGGGAAAGTAATGCCTTTGAACTTACTTAATTAGTCGTCAGCAAAGGCGCCTAGAATCCAGGCCGAATAGTCGGAAGGAAAGCTACATATAAGCGTCTTGCTAAAGGCTTATATAACAGAACAAAGCCCTATATTGTGAAAACAGTATGGGGCTTTTTTTACTATCTTTAATAAACAGCAAGCATAATGAATCTGCGTAGGAACAAACAATTGGTGCACCTTTTGCGTCTTCTTTCACGTACTAAGATGTAGCTAAAAATAAAAAGTGCCTACTCATATACGCAGGAGCCCCGTCAGCCGTGGATAGCACCCAATTTCTTGAAAATAAGCAGGTACTAGCAATAGCCGGATTAGTGGGTATTGTTATTGTGCTTTTCATCATTAAACGCCTTATATTAGTGCGCTTGAAAGCCAAGGCACGTTCTGAAAGCAGCAGCATGTCAGATATTTACCGCGTGCTAGTTCTATCACTAAATGCTCCGCTCAATTTACTTATTTGGGTTATCTTTTTGCTGCTAGTGAAAAGTATTGTTTCAGTATTTCAGATAGAAGATGAAAGGGCTATTGAGGCGCTAACCATTGTTATTGAGGCAGGTCTTATAATAACGCTGTTTCTTTTCTTCGAGCGCTTTGTCACCTACTCGTTAAGCCGTTATCGCGACCAGTCTACCATTGTGAAAAACACCAGTGCTATAGCTGGTGGTGCTGTAAGGGCAGTGTTCGCTGTACTCGCCATTTTAATTATTTTAAGCACAATGGGAGTATCGGTAACACCCATTGTTGCATCGTTAGGCATTACGTCACTGGCAGTAGCACTAGCGCTACAGCCAACGCTTGAAAACTTCTTCTCGGGTATTCAGTTGGTAATGGATAAGCCCATTCGTATAGGCGACTTCATAGAGCTGGATTCCGGAGAACAAGGTTTTGTAGAGAAAATAGGATGGCGCTCCACGTGGGTTAGAATGCTACCTAACAACATCGTGATCATGCCTAACAGCAAACTTTCTAATTCCAAACTCATCAACTACTACTATCCCGAGCGAGAACTATCGGTGCCCGTAGAAGTTGGCGTGCACTATAACTCTGATTTAGAACACGTTGAAGAGGTCTGTTTGGACGTGGCCAATACTATTTTAAAAGAGCACGAGTACGGTGTTAAAACCTATCAACCCTTCGTCATTTTTCACACCTTTGATAATTCCAGCATTAACTTGACCATAATGCTGAGAACCCGAGAGTATTTTAATCGTTTTTTCATAAAAAGCGCCTTTATAAAAATGCTGAAAAAGCGGTTTGATGAAGAGGGGATCGTAATACCGTTCCCAATTACTGCGCTCAATGTGGAGCAAGAAGGCGCAGCAAGTGTGTTGTCGTCAGCGCATCTGAACGAAAGGCAAAAAAGCTGAACGAAAGGAATCGCGTCAACGTGGAGCTTTGTGAATTGCAAATTCGTCAGTGTCATTTATCGGTGAGGGGTCATAATCGCTGGGCATAAAAAAGCCACGTTAAAAAACGTGGCTTAAATGCGGTTATGCTTTCTTACTGCTAGGGTACTAGAAAGTGTAGCGCGCTGATACACCTAGTAGGTCTACATCATCAGCGATGACATAAGTAGCGCCGAATGAAAACTGTGGCGTAAAGAAATAATCTGCGCCAATTTCAAAGGCAGTATCATCTTCTTCGATATCGATATAGCGAATTACACCGCGAAGCTCAAATTGTTCTGAAAGCATTGAACGAATACCGGCAGTAATGCCATAGCCGTTGTCGTCAGCCTCTGCAGAAGCGAAACCTGCATCCACATCAATATCTACATATTCGTAAGTTAACTCACTAAAGAAATCAGTTGTTGCAGTTAAACCATAGCGGTATCCAACACCTGCTGAAATGTAGTCTAGTTCACCGTCAACGCCATATTCGTCTTCACTTAGCTGGCCATAGCGCCCTGTTAGGTACACGTTTTCGTTAAGCGATTTAAAACCTTGAATCTGAAAGCCTGTTGGCTCGAAGTCGCCTGCGTCTTCGATATCTGCTTGTACGTATCCAGCTTTAATGAAGTCATATGAAGGCGAAGTTGCGAAAGCATTTAAAGAAAGCGCGCCAAAGATACTGGCGAGAATAGTACGTTTCATTGTTTCTAATATCCTTTTAACAATAATTACTTCCAACCACTTCGGAAGCCCCATCATTATGGGGATGGATTTTAAAAATCAAATGGGAAAGGTGTTGGAGGTTGCGAAAAGAATATCATTTGGTCAATTAGTGGTGACTAAATACTGCTGCATGCGTAACTAGTGCTTTTTAAACGTCACACAAATAATGATACTCGCCAAACTCAGTATGCAAGTCGATAAGCTAAAGGCAACGGTAGGTTCTAACGTAAGTAGTGTTACCGCGCAAGCACCTATTGCCGCCCCTGTTAAATGGAAAAAACCAGTGAGAGCAGCTAAAAATCCCGCAGATGTTCTAGAGAAACCAAGCATAATTGTAACGCTGCAGGGCATGGCGATACCGATAAAAAAGAACATCATGTAGCAATAAGCAAGGATAATGAGTAAATCATTGGCGAAACCACAGAAAACGGTTAACCCAAAAAGTACGGAGAGCAGGGCAATAAGCAAACTTGATCGCTTGAACTTTTGCAGAGGTGACAAAGACGCCAAACGAATATTAAGTAAGCTCCCAACTACAAATGACAAGGTGGCTATGAGAGAGTATATGGAGAAAAGTGTTTTTGTAAGCCCAAACTGCTGCATAATCATTGATGGCGCGCTAGTAATAAAACAAAAGACCATGCCATATAAAAGCCCGCTTGCCATGCCTATAGAGACAACTTTCATTATTGTGCTTTTAATAAGAGCTACCGTATCGCTCAAAACATTCTCTGTGGCTGGCGGCATGTATTGAGCTAGTTTATGAGAAACAGAAAAAAGCAAAATTAAAGCTAAAAGGCCCAACACTAAAACGAAATAAAAAATAGCGGAAATACCGAGGTACTCTCCAATGAATGTACCGACTAAAGGCGCGATTGCTGGCGCGATAGCAAAGGCAATGTTGATGAGGGAAAGTGAAGTGTTTAGCTGTTTTTCGTTAAAGATTTGACGCGATAAGCCTCGCGATACCGACACACCAACCCCACCTCCTAGGCCTTGAACGACTCTGCCTATTAGAAAAGTCGCTTGATCGCTTGCGAGCGCCACCATAAGCGTACCTGCAATAAATACCAATATTCCAAAGAACAAGAATGTTTGCTTATTTACATAGTCACACGCTATGCCCGATGCTAACTGTGAAAATGAGAACGCAACTAAAAACACCGCTACGCTTTGTTCGATTATGCTCACCGGACTGCCGTACACAATCGCTAAATCAAAAAAGAAGGGGCTATAAATGCTGGTAGAAACCTGACCTAGTATGGACAAAATAGTGAAGGTAACCGTTAGCGAGTAAAACGCATGGCGCGACATTGTGTGCTTCATCTAATAAGAAAACGCTAAATGGCTAAAGTAGTAATAGCCAAAGACTACAGGTGAGGTATTACACTTTTAATAAAGGTGCTTTTTAGTTTGGGATGGCGTTATCAACAGAGTGAGATCAATGCTGATCCCCCGTTTATGGGGTAGAGCCGTTTAATGTTGGTACCAGTGGGCGGACTTGAACCGCCACGCTATCGCTAGCAACGGATTTTGAATCCGTCATGTCTACCAATTCCATCACACTGGCATTGTGTATCGTTATCAACGTGGTGTTGATGCATGGCATTATAGCGATGCGGCGCGCCTATACAACTACTTTTTATGCTTTTTATGGCTAAGTGCTGAAAGATTGTCCAAAGGCGCGCGCCGTTTGTATCATTTCTTATTCGTTGTCACTCTATATAAGCTTACTCTGATTTTATCAATTAATAACTAGACGTGCCGCTGCTACCACCTCTGCAACGTCCAGTTAATCGCTATAACCGCAATAATTGAAGATGCGATTGGCATAATGGCTTTCGAATATAACCTTAAGTTTCTAAGTAAGATGAGTAAGGGTAATAGCAGTGCAACTATGGCAAGTTGTCCTATTTCTACGCCTAAATTAAATGCAAGCACGTTCATCACCAAACTGCCTGACTGGGCATTTAGGTCGCCAAACACGCTTGCGAATCCCATGCCGTGAAGTAGGCCGAATCCAAAAGTAACAAATCCCAAGCGCATGATGACGGGGTACACGTTGTTTAGTGCAGTAATGACCACAGAAATTGCAATGCCTAGCTCAACAATACGACTATTAAGCGTTATAAAATCAAGAGCTGCTAGGGTCAACGTAATTGAGTGCGCTAAAGTAAAAGTGCTTACCAAAATCACCGTGCTTTTTACAATCCGTTTAACACTTCTTTCTTTTACCCAACGTTTACTTTTTCTAAGTAAGTTAACGGTCAGCAATGTGGCGACTAAAAACAGTATGTGATCTAACCCAATAAAAATGTGCCAAATACCCTGATAAACCATTTCGCAAAACTGCGACCCCCAGTGAATATTTTTAGGGGATACAGATATAAAAGTTAGCTCACTATCAAGTACATGCACACTTGTTTGTTCATTAAGGGTGATGGAAGTAAGCAGTTTATGTGTAGGAAAATCGCTCACTAACCCTGTGTAACGTACAGACACTTCGTTTAATAAAGCGCAATTCACAGAAAGTGGATATACCAATAATGACTCCGCAGATATGTCACGTATGGACGGTGGTGCAACACTAACGGTACATCGTGTTTCGCTACCGCGAATTATCAGGTGATTTTGGATATAACTGTTCGCAAGATTATGGTTTTTTCTAACTTCACCCCATGTCAAATTGCCGTCATTATTGGTATCGAGTCTAGCAGCTTGCCCTATGTCTTTGGGTTTTAGCAAAAGCTCGCCTGAAAGTGTCTCACCAGAATCATTTTTAAGGGTTAAATAACCGTTGCTTAGCTCGTGAGAGAGGGTTGGAAAACTGAAAGACGCTATTATGAAAAATACAATAAATTTTATCATTGTTCGTTCGCTGAAATAGTTGGAAGACCTAAGCATTGGTTGATTCACCATTAGCTTTGCGGGCTCGCTCTAGAAGCTTTCTGTCACTTAACGCTTGGGCGTATTGCCAATTAATCTCAGCAAATTTGAGGGCCAGCGGGGAATTTTGTTCTATATCTAAAAAGTACATGGCAACTTGTGCCGCGTGCGAGCTATCCTCCCGCCACACTCGAATTTCCATATTTTTTGACAGTTGAGATTGCACCGTTGAAGACGTGATACCTTGTGCACGTTCTGCGATAGCCCATTTCAAAAGCAAGCCGTCATCTGCTTTTTTGATATCGGGGACGTTGCGGGCGAGCGTGGTGGTAACAGCCTCATAATTTTTTAATTGAAAATTAGCGTTTGACCATACTAACAACGCACTTATCGGAAGTTTTTCAAACTCTGTTTGTGATAGATACTCAAGCGCTGCTTCAGGGTAGCCAAGCTGCAGTGACATATCCGCAAGTACTTCGTAAAACCACTGGAGCTCAGAAGGCCGAGCATTACTGGTATAAGTTTCAAAGGCCTTGAGTTTTTGAAGCAACTTCACCTGAGGGTTCCGGGAAAACTCTGCGTTTACCATGCAAGTAAAGGCAATCAGAAAGCTCGTTTTCCCTACCAGTCTCTCGCAGTTTTCCTTTGCGTTTTTAACGTCGCCTTGTTGCGTGGCGATGTCAGCCATAAGTAAGTAAGCGGCCGGCGAGTGAAAGTGGGCGATTTGTTTTAAATGTTGCTTGGCTTCTTCGAACCTATGAGTGCCTTGTAATAAGCGAGCTTCTAAGATTACTAGGCGTTCTTGTTGCCCAGTATTTAACGATGTGAAGTTTGCTCGCATAGAGTTGGCGAAGCGAGCCACCCGCTCTCTTTCGTTTCCTTTTGCAGAAATATAGCGGCTTGATGACAGCACTTTTTCTGCTTCATTCAAGCTTGTTATTGATAACTGTTGAGGCTCCCAGCTTGCTATGACAGTATCGATATCAGGGATTCGTTGTTGAGCGTATATTGCAAAAGTCGAAAGGGTTAGTGATGTACTCGCAAAAATGAACTTCAGAGCAGAGTACTTTATAAACTTCATTGCTACTTCCTTAAAAAAAGCCGTCCTTGGCTTTACGGTTGACACTGGTTATGTGCTAACAAACTCCTGTTATTTGATGCGTGTTATTGGCCTATCAATAAGTCATCAAAAGTAGAGTCGTCAGCATCTTGAGTGAACTCGCGTCCATTTATTGGTAACGGCTCATCCGTTGGCGCTTGATTGAAAGCGTCGCGGGTATAGCTAGAAAACGATACCTGCTGCGCCTCAATAGTAACGCTAATGGTGGCCGTAACTTCTGGGTTAACACCGTCAGTAACGGTAAATGTGAAGCTATCGCTTCCTGTTACTTGGGCGTTTGGCGTGTAAGTAAAGGTGCCGTCAGCATTAACTTCAGCACTACCTAAGCTACCGTTTTCGCCAAGACCAAAAGTTAGCGCGTCGCCATCTTCATCGGTTGCTGTCAAAGTGCCATCAATCGTAATATCCGCTTGCGTTGTAAGCATTTGGTCAACGGCAACCGGCGCAGCATTTTCTTCTGGGGCTTGATAGTCGTTATCGTCGTCACTATCGAAACAACCTGAAAGTGCTAACACCAACCCTGAAGCAATCCACATACGGTGCTGTTGACGTTTCACTGACGTTTGCTTTTTAGGCGCAGTGGTATCACTGCGCTTATTTAATAACCTCATCTTCATAGACATGATGGGTCTCCTTATTCAGAGCCAGCAAGTGGTGTTTTTAGGTATGGAAACGACGTATCAATCATACTTGCATCTACGGGCGCGCCATCAGTAAATGGAACATTACCTACGCTCGCGTCCTCTGGCGCACAAAGGCCAAGGTCGGTATCTTCACCTGCTACTGGAATGGGGTAACACAAACGGCCCA
Organism: Alteromonas alvinellae; assembly: GCF_902705805.1. Taxonomy (NCBI): domain Bacteria; kingdom Pseudomonadati; phylum Pseudomonadota; class Gammaproteobacteria; order Alteromonadales; family Alteromonadaceae; genus Alteromonas; species Alteromonas alvinellae. Next base: position 164,836 of record NZ_CACSIH010000203.1, read on the forward strand.
TTACTACGCGAAGGGCTATATCAACCACGTCATCACCAGGACGGCGTCCGTTCGGAAAGCCCGCTAAGTCATCGCCTGCCACACCAAAAGCTGACTGCGATTCTGCAGGTGTTGCTGGGATCCCAGTATTTAGGCGCAGCATTTCAGACGCTGTAACCGTTGCTTGCTGGTTAACGCCTGGGAAACCAGTAAGGAAGGCTGTCACCAAGTCCACGCGCGGGAAGTTAGTAGGTGCAAGGGTCTCAATATCCGTACCCAGTGTAGTATTCACAGCATCTTTGAACAGAATGTTTAGTAGCTCTGGCAACGATGGGTGAGTAACATAATCAGCAAACTGGCCATCTGCACTTGGATGAGAGCTAGAGAATTTGTCTTTATCGCCAATACCAATAACAAGCTCGTTGACTAGCGGGCTACCTAAACGAGACACTTGTGTCATTGCACCACCGTTGGTTTCAGGTTTCGCAAAAGTAGCATCTGGATTTAGGATACGGGCTTGCGGCAAACTTGCCGTGGTCCAGCTACCAATTACGCCATTGCCTTCACCCGTAACACACGCCTTGGGTACTTCGATAGATAATGCTGTCACGTTTTTATCGGCTAAGTCGTCATTCATGGCACTTTGCGTAATGCCGCCAGGGAAACCCTCGCCATCCCCTGCACCCGGTGCGCTGTCGCCTTCAACAGGTACATAGTTTACTAGGTCAAATGTTTTGCCTAGGTTAACAACGAAGGGGTCTTTTCGCTGGCCAACAAACACTTTGGCCATATCATCGCAGCCAGGGATGCTGAATGAGTAAATGAAGCTTTCAGCATAGCGCGCGTATTCAGTTTCACTGGTAAAAGTCTTGTTGCCGATGTAATCAAGGGGCTTTTTGAACATGTCACCCATTGCCGGGGTAAGCGCGGTGCGCGTGCCCGTTTGCATGTCGCCGCTTACCATAGTAAGGCTGTACATTTCAGAGAAGTTCGCTGCGCTTGAATCGTCTGCACTAATTCCGCCTACATTTTTAAGCGGCACTTTTACCATTTTTTGTTCGCCTTCTGGGCCAATTGGCAGAGCAATGCCTTCGTTATCAGCAGCGAGCATATTGTTAAACTTAAAAACAAAGCTTAAGTCTTCAATCGCGTCGCCGTCGCTATCGATATGGATGGCATAGTGCGCGTTCGGATCCATCGCAAAATAATTAGGGCCACCGTACGCATCCTGCAATGGGATGTAGTTTGCGATGAAAGTCACATAGTCTTCACGGCCTTCTTCATAGCTGTTAAAAGCGTAAAAGTCAGTGCTATCTAAGGCTGGGTGACGAGTGATATTAGGTGCCTCACGGTGGCTTGATGCGATTGCACCAGCTGTGACGGCGGCGCATGTCAGCGCAACGGCTACAGATAAAGTTTTGCGTTTGAATTGGAGCATGTTGGGTCTCTCTGTTTTTTATGAGTTCAAGAGACCAAACGACTGAGGTTTCACCTTGGATGCAAAAATGTTTAAAAAATTAGAATAAAGTTTTTATTAAAAGTAAAAGCGCACTGTCTGAAAGGATATTTTTAAAAAAGCGATAAGTATAAATCACAAAAAGGCCACGTAATGTGGCCTTTTGACTAAGTGCATAAGTGATTGAATTTATACGGAAACAATCGGTGCTATATAGAGTACCTCCGTTGGAGCCCCTGTAACTGAGCCACCAGGCGCTTCTAAGCTCACTGCTAACGCCGCGATGCTTTGATCTAGCAAAATATCTGGGGTCGCCCGCGTATCGCCATTGGCTTCAGGCATTAGACCAAGAGAGATCGGCGCCTCACCGTTTGCCGGCACCATCCAAAGCTCGTAATCCTTATCGGCCAAAGCCACGAAAGCATCGGTTACCTTTACATTCATGGTTGTGTCAGAAACTTCTATCACCCACAACGGCGTATTGTCAGCGTTGTTTACTACGGCAATATGAGAAACCTCAGGTGTAGGAACGGGTTGCATTACGAAAAGCAATACGGCCAATACCATTGCAGCTGCGGTGGATATGAACGATAAGTTCTTCCAGCGTTTCTGCTTCTCTTTCTCAAAGTCGATAACCTCGCCAGGCTTGCTGGAAGGTTTTGTATCGCTAGCTAAATTTGCGTTGTTAGCGGCTTTATGTCCGAGTTTTACTTGGATGCTTTCCCACACGTCATCTGGTGGCGCCACAGGCGGAAGCGTCTCCGCAAAGCCGGTTAGATATTGTTCCCATTGGGCCGTTGCGTCGCTCACCGCTTGGTATTGCATCATCAATTTTTGATAGCGCGTTCGCGCTTTGCCACGTAGCGTTCCAACTACATATTCTGCAGCAAGGGCGTTAAGACGCTCTTCTTTTAAATAGTTCATAGTGATAGACACCTCTGCAAGCTTTGCAAGCCTCGTCTTATCCAGCTCTTAATGGTTCCCAGTGGTGATGCTAAGTGAGTAACCACCTCTTGATGTGACATGCCGTTAACGTAAGCTAAGTGAATAGCTTGCCGCTGAGGGCCGTCTAATTCATCCAAGCACGAGGCTAGTTTAGCTTGCTCTGCACCCAGTTTAACATTTTGTGAGCTCTCTACTCCCGATGGTGCATCATCGTTTAGTTCAACTTCGTTTCTTATATTGTGGTAGCGAATTAAATCCAGCGCTCGATAGCGTGCAATGCTTACCATCCAAGTCAACACCGTGCCTTTCCCGCGCTGATAATTGCCTGCGTTATGCCATATTTTAATGTAAGCATCTTGTGTGGCTTCATCAGCAAGTTCCGGCCGCTTTAGTAGCTTTAAAGCAACGGCATAAAGCTGTGGGCTGGTTATTTTATAAAGCTCTGCGAAGGCTTTCTTGTCACCGTCTGCTGTTTTACACAGCAAAGGGAACAAAGTTTCATGTTCCATCGTTGCTCCTACCTTTTATTGTTATGGCGTCATTTTTATTCTGAGAGGTACTATCAAAAACGCTGCATCTAAGTATTTAAACTAGCACGCTTTTTAAACATTTACATAAAATATAGAGGCCCCAAAAGGGCCGGCGCCTCTATTACTATCAAAAGTTTCTGCGCGGTTAATATTTCAAGGAAACAGTCAGGCGCACATTTCTCGGCTCGACAGGGTGATAATGTAAATCCTCAACCCCTTCCTCTGACTCACCAAGAAGTCTAGATGCGTAAAAGTAATCTATATCGTGATCGTCACTGTCTAAGGCGTTGAGCATTTCTAATGTTATGTCCCATGTTGGCTGGCGATAGGCAACTTGAGCATTCACTAAAAATGTTGACGGCGGTGAAATTTCATCGAAGCTTTCTACGGTGCGAGAACTTAAGTAGCGGCCTCGTAGGGTATAGCTGAACCCCAGTTGGTTACTTCTTTGATAGTAGGTTAGTCCTGCACTCACCACACCTGGCACGGTGCCATCAATGTGACGGCCTTCGCCTTCAACGCTGTCGCTAAATCGTGCCTTGGTCCACGCAGCTTCAATGTCTGTTGTTAGGTGATGGCTTATCCAGTAGTAGGCACTCACTTCAATGCCGTGTCGCTCGGAGGGACGACTAGCCTCAGTAAAGCCTGCATCACCAACATATACCAGCTCGCTATCAAGTTCTAAGCGCCACAGGGCAGCAGATAGGTTATAGGTTTTATTATCGGTATAGTTAACGCCCGCTTCATAGCCAAGGCTCTTTACCAATAATGGAGCTGCTTCGGTAGCGTCACCACTTACCGGGTCTATATTAATGGTGGCTCCCCGTGCATCGTTGGAATGAAAGCCCTGCCCAACGTTGGCAAATGCGGTAAGTTGGTCTGATACACTGTACTTCAAGCCTGCTTTAAGGGTAAATAAATCGTCACTTTCGCTTCCTGAATTAGCACCAAGATTGCTGGTAACGTCTACATCTAAGTAATCGTATCTACCTCCTAATGAAAGGCTCAATGCGTCACTTAGCACAATGTTTGACTGGGCAAAAAGTGCATAGCTGTTACTGTCTATTTCGTCTTCTCGGATAGTGCCAAAGCGGGTTAAGTTTTGGGTGCGATACAACCCCACATTATCGATATCGTCGAAACGCCACTGGCCACCTAGGGTAATACTGCTCCCGTTTGTTATTGCCAAGGGCAGGGTAGTGAATATCTCGCCACCGTATATTTTTCTGTCGTCAGCTTGTTCGAACTGATCGCCACGCTCAGGATTATCAAGGAAATAGGTAAAATTAGAGAACAAACTAAGTTCGGTATCTATGACATAAAGCGAAGCATTCCATGTATCACTGGTGTAGTTTGTAGATAAACTATACCGAGAGAATTCACCGCCAACTTGGGTATCGATAGAGCCAAGACGGTCTATTAAGCCGCTTTCAATAGAGCGCTCAGGTACTTGGTCAGCACCGTTCCAGCTATTATCGTAGGCCATTCCTGTAATGGCGAGTTGGCCGTTTAACAAAGGCGTAATATAACGAATATGGACGTTCTTCTTTTTTACGTCTTCGTCTACGTCAGTCCACGGGCCGTCATAGGTTTGATATTCCAGCGCTGCAATAACGCGGCTCTCTCCTGCTTCAAAGTGATTTAATGCAACAGCGCGCTTGAACCCATATTCTCCTAAGCCTAAGAACAACTGGTTTTGCTCAAGTGAATCTCTTAAATTGAAGAACGCCCCGCCAGCGCTAGAAAAATCGCCGATGTTGGCATAATAGGTGCCTTTGAAGTAGCTAAGGTTGTCGATAAATTCGGGGATAATAAAGTTAAGATCACTGTAGCCTTGGCCATGTCCGTGGCTTCGCATGTTCACCGGCATACCGTCTACACTCACCGTAAAATCCGTGCCATGGTCGAGGTTAAAACCGCGCAGGAAGTACTGGTTGGCTTTTCCCGAACCACTGTGTTGGGTCACCATCATGCCCGGGATAAATTCAAGTATTTCACCGGCGCGCAACATTGGGCGTTCAATCAAGGTGTCACCAGACACCCATCCCTGCGAAGCCGAGATAAACTCTCCGTCTTTTACCGATGAGTCACCACGTACTCGAATATGCTCAATATCACCTTCGGGGTCGTCTAACGCCATTGCAGCGCCCATACCAAGCGAAAACGAGCTAGCGATAAGTGTTGTTACCAGAATTTTTGCTGTCACCGTATTTACGTCCATTATCCGTTTGTAATACCAATAACGATTAATAATGGTTAATGGATGCAAAAAGGTGGAAATCATTTTTCTTTGCTTATTGCACTATTAAATGCCGTTAACTAAGGCTTATGTTGTTTAAGCGATGTGGCGCTTATGTCAAAATAAACGCTGTTGTTAATGAAACGAAGAGATACCCGTGGCGAGACACGACAAAAAAGCCAAGAAGAAGTCCTCATCATCTAATCACTTAAAGGCGAAGGATGATAAAAACGCGCCTAACTCAGAATCAGACAGTTCATCACTTGAGCGAGCTGGATTTGTTAGACGTTTATTGGCAATGATTTACGATACGCTAGTGGCTACTGCTGTAGGCATGTGTGCGGCCATGGTGATGATAGTAACCCTGGTGGTTATGTTAAAAAACGGTACGCTCGATTTACAGGGTTATGCGGAGCCTGCTGATCTTATTCAGGCTTCTTTTGGTTATAAACTGCTTATTCAAACGTGGGTGGGTTTGTGGATAGCTGGGTTCTTCTTGTGGTTTTGGCGCAGGGGCGGGCAAACGCTTGGTATGCGAGCTTGGCGTTTACGTATTTATAGCACGGTTGAAGAGCCTATGACATGGCCGCGCTTGTTCATTCGCCTGATAGCATCGTTGGGTGGTCTAGGCACCTTACTTGTATTGTTTGATTTTAAAAATAAACAATCACTGCAAGACCGACTGGCAAAGACCGAAGTGTTGAAGTTGACCAAAGAAGCGAACGACCACAAGAGCTGGTAAAAACCTTGTAGGGCACTAAAAAAGCATAAAAAAGAGGCTGCAAGATGCTAATGCCGATCAGTTAAGAATTTAATG
>NZ_CACSIH010000204.1:0-2354 GCF_902705805.1 Alteromonas alvinellae
TCGCAGCGGGCGAACTTGATTTTTGGTTAGGAGCGTGCATTTTTAAACCACTACCCTTGGTGGTTTACCATGAAAGTCCAAGTACAATTTTCTTAGATTATCTGGCACGAGAGGCCAGCCACGTTCAATACCTTCTTTGGTACCTTTCCAGAATAAGTGTTCTGTATAATATACATCTATGTACTCGAATTCCGCCTTGGTTGCAGTATCTAGTTTCTCGCTCATGTACTGCAACTGTTCTAGTGCTTCTTCTAAGTCGCCTTGGTTTAACAAAATAGTTGTTAAATTTGCGAACTCTTTCATTAGAAATGTGAGTGCCCAACTCTCATGTTGTTCCATAAGAGGAACAACGTCAGGAAATTTAGTGCGGATTTCTTTTAAGAATCGTCTTATTTCTGATTTAGCGATTGATTTCGAAGAAGCTCCTAACTTTAAGCTAAGGGGGCGAAGCGCATGGCATAATAGCCGAAGTCGCCATGTGTTAGCGTCGCAGCGAGCCTGCGAGCGACTACAGCAGATTGTTAGAATTCATAGCTTAATAAGAGCGAGCATATCCTCACCATCTTCGTCCATGCCGATTTCTTGAAACCCAAAGCTGGAATAAAAATCTTTAGCAACAGGATTAGTAGGGTTATAGCATATTTCGATTTCTTTAACGCTGGGAGTTTGCTTTATAGCCTCAATTGCCAGCGTTAAAGCTATCCGACCTATCCCTTGGTTCTGATAATTCTTATCAACCATAAACCGCCAGATTGAAACTTTGGATACTGATTCTTTAACCCACATGAAGAAGCCAACGGGTTTATCGTCGAAGCAGATGGCCTTACAGGTGTGACCTTCGTTATAAAATGACTCAACCAATGACCACATGTTGCACGCGACGTAGTCTTCCTGTGCTTCAGTGACATCAAGGTCACAAACTGACTCATAATTTTTCTTGTTTATTTCTTCCAATGAAATTTGCATGTTCATCCTGAATTCTAACACCCGCATAACGGGCAAAAATACGTAGGCTATAATACCGAGCGAAGCGAAGGGAGCCTACGTGTTTTTGTCCCAAGGAGCGCAAGCGACCGAGTTAATGCGTTTGTTAGTTGCCGTAAATTCAATAGGTGTGCTAACATTTGTGTGTACATTTCATAAGGAGTTTACCATGGATACCCGTATTCAGTTTAGAGTAGATGAAGAAACTAAACGGCTAGCTCAGATAATGGCCGAAAGCCAAGGACGCACTTTAAGTGACGCTTGTAGAGAGCTTACGGAAGAACTCGCTGAACAGCAACGAAAAATAATGACTCATGATCAGTGGCTTACTGAAGAGGTTAATGCTGCGTTCAGTAAATTAGAGAGTGGGCAAAGTAAGTTTGTCAGTCATGAAGAAGCGAACTTGGACATGGAAGCTCGAAAAATGAAAATTAGGAATAAAGCCAAAAAATGATCTTATGGGAAAAAAGTTCGTTGGATGATCGTGAGGCTATATTCGAGTTTTTATACGAATTTAACCCATTAGCAGCTGAAAAAGCTGATGCAATAATTGAGAAGAAAGTTGAAAACTTGAACCAGCAACCTCTTATGGGAGTGGAGAGAGAGGGTATACCGGGAAGACTGTTAATAATTCCAGAGGTTTCAATGATCGTTTCATATTTTATAAAAGACGACATTATTCACATTCTTCGAGTTTTACACCAAAAGCAAAAATTTCCTGTAGGCAACTAACGCCACGCTCTGCGGAAAATTAGGAGCTCCAGCGAGTAAATTTTCCGTACCAGCACTTTGTTATGCACTTTTTGCCACTGCGATTAGATTGAAGCCTTCATCGGGGATAGGAGCCATAAAATACTTTGTAACCTGTTCAAACATATCTGGTGTATCTGTTGCCGATCTTTCTGGCTGTTCTTTTCGCCGTTTTTCAATCTGCTTTAAGCAGTCCGCATTTGGCAGGTCGATGTATATCAAATTATGTGGAGCCTCAATCTCGGAGAAAATACTCCGAAACCAATCTCTTTGTGACAGAGTATTTGCCGGAAAGTCCATTACTACATTAGTTCCTGCAGATAACATAGATTGAACAAGTTTTTTAATCTGAGGCTTAAGTAGATTTGAATATTCGATATAGTCATTGAGTGACGAAATCTTATTTGGGTATACTGACGCGAGCCATTCATCTTCTGAAAGCAATACTGCATTGTTTTTCTGTGCGATTTCACGAGCTTTAGTTGACTTTCCTGAACCCATTTTTCCACAGAAGAAGGTCAATGTTCCTTTGTTCATAGTTGCTCTCTATTTTGAAGCCTAACTTTTAAATAAGGGGCGATAACGCGTAGTGCATGTTCCGGCCCATTCCGATCACCCAT
>NZ_CACSIH010000205.1:0-21336 GCF_902705805.1 Alteromonas alvinellae
CTAATCACGAAAGATCAACACGCCTTAGTGCCTTTAAATGGCGTACTTAATGAAAATACGAGCCCCGCAGCCGAAAGCGTTAGTTCACAAAACGCGAACGAGAAAACGACAAGCGAAAAGTCTTCAGCACGCAACACTGTGATTGATAATAACGCCAGAGTGATCGACGCCATTAAGCGTATTCGCCCTGAACTTCCCGTGTATGTCTTAGGCGACGCAGTAAAAGGGTTGGATATTGTAAACCAAGCCAACGGCATTGAATCATTCTTCTATCGTAACGACATTATTTCAGACCCAGAGTCCATTTTGGGTTATATCATCAATGACTTTGATGATAGAAACGAAACGCCGTTTTGGACTGAATACAAAGACTATGTGGTAGAGTCTAACGACTCGTGGCATACGCCAGGTCACAGCGGTGGCGCAAGCTTTAGAAATTCACCCTATATCAGTGATTTTTATCGTTTCTTTGGCCGTAACGTGTTTGTTAGTGACTTATCGGTAAGCGTAGACTCGCTGGGCTCACTATCCGATGGCACTCACGCTATTGGTAAAGCGCAAGCCGCTGTTGCGAATACATTTGAGGTTCGCCATTCCTATTTCGTCACGAACGGATCTTCTACATCAAACAAAATTATTTTGCAGACGCTGTTGCGTGAGGGCGACAAAGTTATTGCCGACAGAAACTGCCACAAGTCAGTGCACTACGGTATTATTCAGGCGCGAGCCATGCCAGTGTATTTAGACAGTGTGTTTAACCCTGAGTACGGTATTTTTTCACCGCCTAGAATGGCGCAAATTAAGCAGCTTATTGAAGAGAATACTGACGCTAGACTTATCGTACTGACGGGGTGTACCTACGACGGGTTACTCACCGACCTTAAGCAAGTCGTTAATCTAGCCCATGAGCATGGCATTAAAGTGTTCATTGACGAAGCGTGGTTTGCTTATTCCTTGTTCCACCCTGCATTGCGTGACTACTCTGCTATCGCAGCTGGGGCAGACTATATTACTCACTCTGCACACAAAGTGGTGTCGGCGTTCTCGCAAGCATCCTTTATTCACGTAAACGACCCAGAATTCGATAAAGACTTCTTTAAAGAGGTCTTTGCTATTCACACCAGCACCTCGCCTAAGTATCAACTTATTGCTTCGCTTGATGTTTGTCGTCAACAGCTGGAAATGGAAGGCTACAAAATCCTTAACGAGCTATTAAGTAATGTGGCCGAACTCAAATCGCAAATGGCCAAGTTCAAGCGACTTAAAATACTCTCGCCTAGTGACTTTGCGAATATGTTTTCTCACTTTGAAAGTGATAATATTGGGCACGACCCGCTTAAAATCCTAATTGACGTATCGGCGCTTGATTATTCAAATCAAGAAATACATCGTTTCTTAATGGACGAAGTTGGTTTAGAAATCGAGAAGTTTACTCATAGCACTATTTTAGTACTGCTTACGCTAGGCGGAATGCGCTCTAAAATTGTAAGGCTGTACAATGCATTGAAACGTCTTGATGATGGCGCCGTTAACCTAAGCAAGCGCAAGAGCAAGAGTCCGTTACCGGCAGACATACCGGCCATTCATTTAGACGACCTTCCGTCGAAAGCGTTTTTCAGCCCTAGAGAAGCCATTCCATGGCAAAGCAGCGTTGGTCGCACTGCAGCAGGTTTAATTACACCGTACCCTCCAGGTATTCCGCTTATTGTTCCGGGGCAAAAAGTGGAGCAAGCGCATATTGATTACCTTCAGGCACTGGCAAGCCAAAAGCTAACCGTCCAAGGTATTTACGACGGTGACATTTATGTGGTTGCTGAAGGTTGAGACGCGTTTTTAGACAAAACGAGTAGTCAAAATATACTAATAAAAAAGGATTGAAAAATGATGAAACGAACCTCTGTGGCCTGTTTGCTAACAGCGCTATTATCAACAGCACCTGCGACTGCTAAAGATTATATAACCAGCGAACAGTTGCCTGATTGGTTCAGTAAGTCATTAGTAAAAGAAGCAAAGGATCTGCCTCGAACTCGCTTATCTCTTCCTGCGTTCCCCATCAATGCAACTGGCCTTGGTACATGGTCTGAGGCACAGTCTGAAGATAATTACTGGTACTTTACGGTAGATATCGGCTCTGAATCTCCTGTTGAGTGTTGGGCTTTTCAAGAGTATGACGGCTTAGCCAATTCACTAGTCAACATGATGAAATACGCGGTAAACAACGTATCAGCAAACTTAAACAAAACGTTGGAGAGTCAATATAACTTCAGCCTTGATGTTTCAAACTTAGGTAATGTTCCCGTTTTCAGTTACGACATTCTCTACAATTTAGGTGAGACAGACGAACGGGTTTCTGGTTTGATGAAAGGCATGTCTGCGGAGTCTGCAAATGGTTTACAGGTTTGCTTGCACAATGAGATAGGCTACAGAGAAACCTTCAAAGACGTATTCACCTCATTTGTTAATGCGGTAGATAGATCGGCAAATGTGAAGCCCTTCTTTTTTGCCATTAATGGAATGAAGATGCAGGGTGAACGAGTAGGTATAGTGTCTGAAAAATTCTCTATTGATGCTGATGGCGATGTGGAAATTGTAGAAGCAACTTCACTTATTCTCCCTGTTGATGCTAATACTGTCTCATCTACCGATTCTTTGGCACGTTCATGGAGCCGAATTGACGGTACCTTGATCAATACTTACGAATACACCGTGGAAAACGGCGAGGTATTGTCATCAATGGGGCTGTCTAGAACAGAAGGAACATGGGTTATCGAGGGTGAAATACAAGGAAAGAAGGTAAACTCTGAACTTTCTTATGATGATGTATTTACTTCAAACTTTGGCGCTTATCTCGAGACACAGAAGTTAGCCAATTCAGACCAAGACTCTTTAAGCTATAACACGTGGAGCCTAGAAGGAGACCCAACTCAGCCGACACCAACCGTCATGTATAAAAAGAGTCAAAAAAATGGGTTATTGGAGCTAGTGGCTGAAATTGAAAGTTTTAAGATTGAATATACAGTCGATGAAGATTTCATTATGCAAAGGGCTAAAGTGGAAATGGGGCCTATAGATTACAGTGTTATGCCGATGTACGTATCTGGCAAGCCGATAAAGCTGTGACGGTGAAATTGTTCATAATGAAATATAAAGTTTTGAAAGCAAGTAAGACGTTATGGGCTTTCTTCACAATACTTAGCGGACTCCTTTTAAGTCATTTTAGCTACGCGCAAAGCTCCCCTACTTTTGCGCTAATTCCTTTGACTATTGATGAAGATGTGTCGCTGCCACTTGATGAAAAGATATGGGTTGATGTGAAGGTGTATGCCCCCAACGCTGCTGGCGCTGTTTTATCGCACTGGCGTGGCGTAGCACTCTCTCAACACCAACAGTTGCAAAATAGTGTGCTGTCGATAATGCTTAGCGATACGTTAGAAGGTGCATTAGAACCCACTGCAGACGTGCTGGCGAACTATAAAGCGAACACATTTGTTATCGATTTTGAAGAAAAGGCGGTACAAACGGTTGTGGAAGCGTTTTTAAACGAATATCGCAACGAACAAGGTAATGAGAATGGAAATACCAGGGTAGGGGACAATATTGAAACGTTCATTGCCAGCTATATTTCAGAGCCTTCGTATATTCATAATTTCTCTTTCGCTTCTACTGTCGCGAAATCTAGAAGCGGCGACTGTACCGAGTACTCGGTACTTGCGGCTGCACTTGCGCGGGCACTGGCGATACCTGCGAGAGTGATCGTGGGTACTGTGATTGTAGAGTACGAAAGCGGCGTTGAAGCATATGGACATGCTTGGAATGAAATGTGGCTTGATGGAAGGTGGTATCGAGTTGATGCGGCAATGCATGAAGCAAAAGCGCTTAAGAAGTTTTATCTCCCTGCTCACATAATGGATAACGAAGGAATAGGCTATTCCGTTGATTTGACCAAAGCTATTCTCAATATGCCTGAGCAGATCACCGTTCGTTCTGGGCGTGTACTATTAGACGCCGACACCTAAATTTAGCTTCTCCTATAACCGCCCACACATAGATGTCGCTTTGCGTTTTGTGCTGGATACCTTACACTTGCGCCGCAAGTAACAAAAAGGGCAGTGAGAATGAAATTAAGTGACGTGAAGAAGCTTCATCAAAAGAAATTTAGAACGCAGTTCGGATTCTATTTGGTGGAAGGAGAGCACTTAGTTTTAGAGTTATTTGACGTAGTTAAGCATAACAGCAGTACTTTAGGTGATATCACCCTCTATATAACAGCTGAGTATAGGGCGTGGGTGAAAGAAAGGCTTCCTACCTCAAAAACTGCGCTGAGGATTGAGACGATATCGTCGCAACAAATGCAGCAACTAAGCGATACCAAGTCACCTCAAGGTATTATCGCTCGCGTTCCACTTCCTAACGCTTCGTTAAGTTCAGACCGGTCACAAACCAACATTTCTGAAAACAGCTCTAGTACCGAAAAGTACATCTATCTTCATGAAGTACAAGACCCTGGTAACTTAGGAACGATATTAAGAACATTAGCGTGGTTTGGTAATTTCACACTTTTGCTAAGTCCAAATAGCGTGGATCCGTACAACTCAAAAGTAGTACGTTCAAGTATGGGGGCCATTTTCCATGTAAACATGGAATTGAATGTAGCACTTGAAAGTTTGAGCGAACGGTTTGAACGATTTGCTTTCTTGGACATGAATGGTGAAAGCATCACCTCAGAAACCTTCGGTGAATACCAGTGCTATCTTTTTGGCAACGAAGCCCGTGGCGTGCCTGTTGACGCACTATCGCAGCTAAACGCAACAGCATATACCATTGCAGGAAGTGGTAAGATTGACTCGTTAAACTTGGCCAGCGCTGTGAATATCTGCGCTTATGAATTAACCCGTTAAGCACACTCCCCTCAACTCGATTACGATAGGAAACAACCATGGCATTACAATGGTTCCCAGGGCATATGCACAAAGCCCTGAAAGAAATTAAAGAGTCGCTTAATCAAGTAGACATTCTTATTGAGGTGCTTGACGCACGTATTCCATATTCCAGTGAAAACCCTGAAATTGCCAAAATTCGCGGCGACAAGCCCTGTATTAAAATTCTTAATAAATACGATCTAGCAGACCCTGAAATCACCGCTCGCTGGCAAGAGAGCTTAGAAAAAGAGCGTGGCGTGAAGACGATTACGACCTCTAGCGATAACCCAGGCAACAGCAAGCAAATTATGCAGCTGGTTAAAAGCATTTGTTCGTATAAAGAAGGTCAGCCTAAAGCAATAAAAGCGATGATCACAGGGATACCTAACGTTGGAAAATCAACGCTAATAAATATTTTGGCCGACCGAATCATTGCTAAAACAGGTAACGAGCCAGCTGTAACGAAAAGCCAGCAGCGCATAAACTTAGGCAGCGGTATTATCTTGTTTGATACGCCGGGAGTACTATGGCCTAAGCTTGAAAACCCACATTCTATTTATCGGCTAGCTTCATCAGGTGCTGTTAAAAACACCGCCATGGAATACGACGATGTCGGTTTTTTTGCGGCAGACTACCTCATTAAAGCGTATCCAGAGGTAATGAAGGAGCGCTACAAGCTGGACGAATTGCCAGATACTGAAATAGAGTTCCTGGAAGCCGCTGCCAAAACGCGCGGAGCAATTCAAGCGGGTGGTCGCGTAAATCTTCATAAAATATGCGAGATCCTGCTTAAAGAACTGCAGTCGGGTAAGTTGGGGCGAATAACGCTAGAGACACCTGAAATGCTGGAAGTCGAAAAAGAAGAAATGGCACTTGAGGCGGCGAAGAAAGCTGAAGCGAAAGCCAAGCGTAAAGCAAAATTCAAAACAGGCTCGCTAACGCCTAATAAGAAAGATAGAAAAGAAAAACGAGAAGAGAAGCGTCAAGAACAAAGCCGTAGAATGAAGAAAAACAAGCGCTAACCAAAAAATAGACTTAATTGATTAAGGAATGGGTTGCAAAAATTCGCTACTACTTAATACTAACATTAGGTTAACAACTTTTGTTGGATGTTTTATGCGCATATTTTTGCTGCTCTTATTGACCGTTTCTTTACCTACAATGGCTAAAGAAGTGTCGGTTTTATCTCCGAATAAAAACATTAAACTGTCGTTCACAGATGATGGCGAATTAGCGCAATACCGGGTGTCATTTAACGGAGAACCCGTTTTAGGGCTCGGTAAGCTTGGTTTTACTTTTGCAAAAGCGGCCCCTTTATATCGCGACTTTAAAGTAGAAGAGGTAAGCAGGAATACGGTGGATCAAACATGGCAGCTGCCGTGGGGAGAGCAGCGAGACATTCGCGACAACCACAATGAGCTTTTGGTTAAGTTCTATAACCCTAGCGATAAAGACCACACTTTTCTTGTAAGAGCCAGAGTTTTTAACGATGGTATCGGCTTTCGCTACGAGCTACCTGCAAGCGGTAATCGAATAATTACAAGAGAGCTGACTGAATTTAACCTAGTCGATTCTCATCAAGCCAAAGCGTTTTGGATCCCAGCCCATGGTCGAGATAGATATGAATATGTTTATCAATCTACTAATCTGCAAGACGTTCACACCGCTCACACGCCATTCACGGTGAAGTATGAAAGCGGCACTCATGTCGCTATTCATGAAGCTGCCCTTGTTGATTACGCAGGTATGAGCCTTAAAAGACAAGAGTTAGGGCGTTTTAACGCTTCGCTGGCACCTCGTCACGACGGGAGTTTGGTGCATAAAACTGGCAGTTTTGTTACCCCATGGCGCACTATTACGTTAGGAAATGACGCAACGGATTTGGTTAATTCATACCTTGTTTTGAATCTTAATGAGCCAAATAAGCTCGGTGACGTGAGCTGGGTTGAGCCAGGCAAATACATAGGTATTTGGTGGGGAATGCACATTGATGAGTATACGTGGGGCTCTGGAGACAAGCATGGTGCTACTACTCAGCGCACAAAGCAATACATGGACTTCGCTGCTAAACACGGTTTTGACGGTGTATTGGTTGAAGGTTGGAATAAAGGTTGGGATGGTGATTGGATAGCGAATTCAGAGCTATTTTCTTTCACAGAAAGTTATCCAGACTTTGATATTGAAGCGGTGACCAGCTACGGCGAGAAAGTTGGCGTGAAGTTAATAGGACACCATGAAACATCAGGAGGAATAACCAACTACGAAGCGCAGATGGAAGACGGTTTTGCCCTGTACAACAAGCTGGGGGTTTCTCAAATTAAAACGGGCTATGTTGCCCATGGCCAAAATCTCAAAGTGCGCGACGACAACAACGTACTGCGCTATGAATATACCGACAGCCAAGACGTGGTAAATCATTTCATTAAAAACGTCACAACCGCTGCGAAATATCAGTTGTCTATCAACACTCATGAATCGGTAAAAGATACCGGTCTTCGCCGTACTTATCCGAACTGGATATCGCGAGAAAGCGCTCGTGGTCAGGAATACAACTCAGGGTGGGCGGCACCTAATCCACCTAACCATATTCCCATGTTGGCGTTTACTCGCATGCTTATGTGGACTCCCCCATGTCAACAACCAAAACTTAATATCACAAAAAGAAAGATGCGTGCTTATGTTCGAGCTCTAGTAGAGAAGCTATCTCTGGCTCACTGATGTTTACGCGAACAAACGGCCAAGTCTCGCTGGCGAGCTTTTATGCTCCAAGCTTGCGGCTGACTTCGTTTGTAGATTTTTATCTTTGTTCAAGCATTTTAGTTGGTTAACTCATTTTGCGCTGTGAGTTATGCAGCGTAATACTCTGTATTATTTTGCAGCATACTATAAGCAGTTCTGACTGTCTTGTTAGCCAGGGCTACAGCTGCACACCTATTACCTCGCCGTTGCATTAAGCCCTGCAACCACAGTTCTTTTTTCGTTTTTGCGCCGTATTTTATCACTTTAATCACCACTGACATGGCACCAGTGATCAGCTGACTTCGAAGGGAGCCGTTTTTACAATACTTACCTATGGTTCCCATGACTTCTTTGCCACCAGAGGAATGCTGAATGGGCGTTAAACCAATACAAGCAGACGCATTCTTTCCGCTCTTAAACGGCTGCGATTGATTTGCGCCCAAAGCAATATAAAGGTTTACCGCATTAACTGGACCTACACCCTCAAGCTTTAATAGCTTCTTACAATCAGGTAATGATTGGATACTTTGTTCTAAATATTTATCGTATTCACCAATAGCACTAATCATGTTTTCAAGTTGTACTTTAGCGATCGAAAGAGTGGCACGGAAGGTATCAGATAAATTATTAGCTCCGTCTTCAAGTACAGCTTCTAACCCTCGCAGCACGCCACCTTGTGTATTGGGTAAACGGATGTTTAGTTCTAACAGTAACGATACTATTTGTTTCTGCGAGGCGTTTTGACTCTTAATTGCTAACTCGCGTAAACGTTGAATTGATTGCAACTGTTGTTGCTCAATGCTTTTACCGTTGATAAAAGACACTTCCGGTAAAAACAGTGTTTGTGCAATGGCCAATGCATCATTTTTATCCGTCTTTTGGTTCTGCCTAACAGCTTTGACCAACTTGGCACTAATCAGTCGAGCATCATGACCAGCTTTAATGGCTTGTTGATACCAATAATTTGAAGTAGAGCAAGCTTCAAACGCTACAGTGACGGGCTTAGATTGAGCTAACCAAAGTGAAAATTCATCGGTACTCATCTCTACATTAGACGTAACTTTTTTACCGTGAAGTGTGCAAACCTGAATTATATTTTTTGCTAAATCAACGCCGACTTTAGTACGATACATGTTAAGGACTCTCTTTAATATTTTTTGTGTGGTAACAAAAATATTACCCCAAACCTTCAGGTGCGGGGGAGTCCAATTATCTCGCTGGTCCGATGGATTTCACACCTGGCATTTTCAACTTTGACTATGTTCGGAAAAATGACGGCGGAATAGAGTGGGGCAAAGGAGAGGTAATGCGCCCTCAAACAACGCTTGCCAAGCAACTGGCCCAATACGTAGTGCTGTATAGCCCTATCCAAATGGCTGCAGACTTGCCTCGTAATTATGAGAATAATTTACCGGCGTTTCAGTTTATCAAAGACGTCCCTACAGACTGGTCTCACAGTAAAGCGCTTCAAGGGGAAGTGGGCGAATATATTGTAATGGCGCGTAAAGCGAGCAAGCACAAATCCTACTCTGGAAACGATTGGTATGTTGGTGCAATTACGAATGAAGAAGCCAGAGAGTTATCAATACCGCTAACCTTTCTAGAGGAAGGTCAGCAGTATGAAGCGCAGCTCTATCTGGATGGAGAGAAAGCGCATTGGAAAACAAACCCCTACGCAATGAACATCGAAAAAAAGGTAGTCACGTCTGCCGATGTCTTGTCATTAAAGCTTGCGCCATCGGGGGGAGGAGCGATACGCTTTAAATTACTAGCGCAATAATAGACAGGGTGTGATGTTGGATAAGATTCAGTGTTTTGATAAAGCGTTGTTTGAAACGCTTAAACAGTCGGCTGAGGAAAGTCCTCGCCGACGGGCTAATTTGAACGTACATAAATCTTATACCGACATGGTACAGCGTTTGTTTATTGCAATGATGCCTGACTCCTACGTGCGGCCTCATCGACATGTACAGTCTCATAAGTGGGAGTTCTTCATGGTGGTAGAGGGCGAATTAGACATTCTGTTTTTCAGCGATGATGGCGACGTTGACAACAGAGTAACGCTAACTGCTAGCGGAGAGACCTGCGGAATTGAGATTCCTCCTAATACCTGGCACGCAACGGTGTGCCATAGCCCAGTAGTTTTCATGGAAGTTAAACAGGGCCCTTACGAAGTCACCGATGATAAAGGCTTTGCAAGCTGGTCTCCTGAAGAAGGAAACGATCAGGTCCCCAATTTTCTAGCATCACTCAAGCAAGCGGCGGTGGGTGATAGAGTAGCCTTTTAAAGGCACTTCTTGTCTAATCACGCACTCATAGCATGCTTTAGGCACTTTCCTTTTTGGAAAGTCATTGCTATTGCTTATCTACATGGTATGGTTAAGGATAAGTGACAGAAGGCCGCTGCTGTATTTTTGAAAAGCACAGAAGCCTCAACATTTAGCTTAGTCGCGGCACAGGGTCGTTTGTACAAGCACATTGTGAAAAGAGAATTATCATGCAAAACGTTTCAACTGGTTATTTTTATAATTTTAATTACTGATTGCACCTGACCGTCGGTGTTCAGGGGCAAGTATTGGCTTCTGGGCACTGCAGGTAGAACGTTTTGCAAAAGCTCAGAAGGTATCACCATCTGGGCTTTTTTAATGCCCGTAATTCTCGGTAAAAGACAATGAAAGAAATCACACTAGGTGACATCAGAAAGCAGCACAGAGTTAAACAGGAAGTCGTAGCAATGGCGTTATCGGTCACAGCTTCTGGTGTAAGTAAGTTGGAATCAAAACGTATTCAGGACGTTTCTCTTCAACGTGCAGCTGCTTATCTAGCTGCGGTTGGCGGGAACATGAAAATTGAAGTAACTATGCCTGATGGTGCTACTTTACAAGTTGGGTAGTAGGGCGTGTTAATTTGTTGCTGCATAAATGCACAGCAAGGAACAACAAATCCTAGTTGTAATACCAGTCCTCATAGATAATTACCCACTCAGCGAGACTTAAAATGTTCGTAATCGCGGCGTATTATCGCAGGTATAAATATGGCTAAGCCAACCACTGCTTGGTTGGACTTGCCATGTTTTTCATTACTTCTTAATACAAGTTCGCACTTCGTATTTTATTGGTAGTAAGCAGCGCTATTTTCTCTAAAGCGGCGTGATGTAGCAAACGTGTGTAGCCATTCGTTAAAGGAAATCCCTCTAGCACTTTGTTCATTATAAAATGGACTGGCCGATGATACTGGAAAGGCATTATCTTCGCAGAAGTCGTTTAGTACCATGTGACAGGTGCCTTCACCAATATAAAATTGATAGTTCCATGTGAACGCTGACAGCGCATGAACTGACGCATTAGCCTGAAGCTGCCAGCCAAGTACGTAGCCTAAATCAGATTCTGTTACACCCCATGTCGTTGGGTCTAAATTACCTCTAGAGACCTGATCAGAGATTTTAGAAAACTGAATTTGAACAATGTCGGTTCCTGTTGAATATTGCGCAAAACGGTTCCAAGGGTACTGATAAGCTAATCGCAGCATCACCTGCTTATTGAGCGTTAGATGGTTAAAATTGCCAATCAGTGATTGAAAATTACGTGGTAGTGTATCTTCTATCCCCCATGGCCCTTGATAGTTTAGTACTGTTTGCGTAAAGCCGCGGGATATAACACCAAGCGACGCATCGGCGAAGAGGGCAACCTTTGTGCGACCAAACAGCGATTGGAAGTAGGGGAAGTTGAACGTTGCACCATAACCGCCCGCACTGCTTCCACTGAGTAGCACTTTGTTGGGTGATAAATCATCGTTGTTCAGTTTTTCTTTAATCCACTGCATAACAACTAGTGCGTTGTCGTGACCACGGTGCTTTAAAGTAACTTCGGCACCAGGTAGACCTGTAACGATACCAAGCTCGTCAACGTATTGCGTGTCTTTTGAGCCTAAGTGTAGGTCGCCAGTACAGTAGGGAATGAAAACTTTTGACCAAGTTTGAAAAGGGTTCTCTTGTGTATCTTCAAATATTCCGCCTGAAATAAATGGCGTATTTTCGATTACGGCTGATGGGTTATAAGCGGCTCGCGACATAGGGTTGTCGTCAAACTCAAGCTGCATTGACGCTAAGCAAGTGGCACTGTCCCAGCAGGCGCCGCCACCATTGAAGTAGATAAGTAGGTTATCACTTTCTCCTTGTTCGAAATAAAACGAGAATGGGTTGGGTGCTAACCCCTCTGGTCCCGGTAAAGCAGGAAGAGAACATGATGGGTAAACGGTTTTTTCACCGCCGCCAGGTACTGATACCACCACCTCATTTTCAGGAGTGATTTGCTCCCATTGTGCAAAGGCATTATGGGCACAGAAACTCAGTGCCATTACAGCAAAATAGCGAAAACGTTTAGCGTAAGAATGCATAAACAATTCCTTTTGACATAGATAAACATGGTTTGAATAGTAAGTTTGATTCGGCTGTTATGAGAAAATTGAACTTCCTGAAACTTTCTCAATCGATCTCATTAGCGCGTAACTAAGACAATTCATAGCGAGCGCTATACATTCATGATCGTGAATTGCGCCACGAACTGTGGCTATAGCCTACGCACTAGGTTATAGCATTTATCCACTCTGTCTAGCGTTGATGTGGCGTTTTAAAGCATTGAATAAACATATTTTTACGACTAATCGCTTTAACTAAAATACTTCTGGGTTAAAATATAGCTAAATCGATTACAAGGAGTCTTACATGGCCGTTCACGAAATTACCCACCCGCTTATTGCGCACAAACTAGGGCTTATGCGATACGCTAAAATTAGCAGCAAAGACTTTCGCGAGCTTGCCTCTGAAGTAGGGAACCTTCTGACTTATGAAGCAACGCGAACACTGCCTACGGAAAGAGCGACGATTAAAAGCTGGTCGGGGGATGAGGTAGAAGTAAGACAAATTAAAGGTAAGAAAATAACTGTTGTCCCTATTCTTCGTGCTGGCTTAGGTATGCTTGAAGGCGTATTGGAACTTATTCCAAATGCGAAGATAAGTGTAGTAGGTCTATACCGTGATGAAGATACACTACAGCCAGTTGCCTATTTTGACAAGGTAGTAAAAAACATTGATGAACGTACCGCACTGATTGTTGACCCAATGCTGGCAACAGGCGGTACCTTGATTGCAACAATCGACCTTCTGAAAAAGAAAGGCTGTCGAAGAATAATGGGACTATTCCTTGTTGCTGCGCCTGAAGGCATTAAAGCTGTTGTTGAAGCCCATCCGGATGTTGATATCTTTACCGCCGCAATCGATGATAGATTGAATGAAAAGGGTTATATATTGCCAGGATTAGGCGATGCTGGGGACAAGATCTTCGGAACGCGGTAACAGAAAAAGCGACTTAACATTAAGTCGTGTTGTATTTTTTAAATAAAACTCACATCAAACGTTAATATTTTTAAGTTAAACGTTTAAGAAGGTGTTACAATCGAAGGGTAGTAACAACGAATGTTTATGGCCCTTCGACACGCAATATGGGGTAACAAGCTTCGTTAAATGAGTTAATTATTAATGAACAAAACAAAACTTACCCTTAAAGACGTTGCGGAACAGCTGGGCGTTTCAACTGCAACTATTTCAAATGCATTTAACCGCCCAGACCAATTATCAAAAACAAAACGCGAAGAGATTTTAGCGCAGTGTAAGAAGATTGGTTATAGCGGCCCTAATAAAGCTGCGCAGATTCTAAGAAAAGGCACGTCAAACATTGTAGCTTTGGTGTTGGCCGACAGCATTTCATATATGGTAAGTGATCCCGTCGCCAGTACTTTTATCAAAGGCGTTTCTTCTACCCTCCAAGAGAATGGTAAGCACTTGTTACTTTACGCAGGAGACTCTGACAGCATTCTTGACGTTGTTGATTTTGTTGATGGATTCATTTGTTACGGGCAGCCTCGTAATAGCAATCTGGTAAGTGAGTTAGCGGTATCGCCTAAACCCGTAGTTACGGTTGATTTTGACATTGAAGATAAGCCGTCTATTAATATTGATAATGAGGAAGCAGCGTATCGCGTCGCATCTCATGCACTAAACGAAGGTGATAACGTGGCAATTTTTGGCCTTCGTCTTATAGATTCGCCTTCGACATGTCGTATTTATGATAACCCATTGATAGATGTAGATAGCTCAATTGCCCACCGTAGGCTTGACGGTTATTTGAGGGCTGCAACAGAAAAGAGTATATCAGTCAGCAATGAGCGTATTTGGCACCTTCCAGAAAGTGATCGACACTTCGCGAGGCAGGCGGCTAAAGAGGTATTGACTAGCTCGCCCAGACCTAATGTTGTTTTATGTATGAGTGATATTATAGCGTTGGAGTTATTACACTTGGCATTAGAAATGGGAATAAAGGTGCCAGAAGAACTCAAAATAACAGGTTTTGATGGTATTGAAGAAGCTGAGCGGACCCGACCGCGCCTTACTACCGTTTGCCAATCGAGCAGTGAGAAAGGAGTAGAGGCAACAAAAGCACTACTTAATCAAGTAACAGCAAAGAGTACGCTGCCTTTTGAATTGCAAGTTGGAGAGACTGTATAGACTTAGCCTTAGGGCTCAGCCCGCTCTAAATAAGGTTGATTGCTTATCAAAGTTTAACGAACAGCGATTAAAAAATGCGGCAAGTTTCTTTTCTTCGAAAAGATCGCCGCTTTCCTTCAAAGAAGCGGGCTGATTGAGTGCCGGTGGCGGGTATATACCATATCCAGACAACAAACAATGCCATGACGTAGTGCTGAAATGTTGACCGATACCCTGACGTTTTATTTCCTCGACAATATCCCCTTTTCTGTACCACACATCAAGTAAACTAAGCAGTGACTCGGATAGCTTCATATTAGCTCTGTTGTCTCTCCAATAGTCACTGTCGTTGCGCCCATTTAGCTTGTAATGACACACGATATAGTCTCTGACGCGTTCAAAGCGTTCTGAAACTTCCTGATTAAATATCTGTCTCTGTTGAGCACTTGTCGCGCCAAAGGAATAGTTGTCCGCGAAAAGCTCGATGCTCGTTTGAACTAGGTGTAGTGCCGTAGCTTCTAAAGGTTCAATAAAACCTTGCGACAAACCCAGAGCAAGACAATTTTTCTCCCAGTGCCTTTCACATTGACCTACGCGCATAGACAAGTGCTTTGCTTCAACATTGGTATTTTCCATCCCCAATGCGCGTCGCAATTCACATTCTGCAGCGTCTTTCTCTTGGTACTGCTTGCTATACACATACCCGTTTCCCGTGCGGTTGCGAAGCGGTATCTGCCAACGCCAACCGTTCGACATGGCTACCGATTCAGTTTCAACTGGTAAATTAGCGCATGCAGGAGTAGGCAAAACAACGGCCGAGTCATTAAACAGGTTATCACTAAAGTCCCTAAACGGTACGCCTAGCGTCTTTTGTAAAAGGAGCCCTGAAAACCCCGTGCAATCTATGAACAGGTCTCCTGCAAATTTTTGTCCGTCTAGACAAACGAGATGTGAAATGTCGCCAGATGATGTGGTATGCACCGATTCAATATTACCAATAACGTGAGATACGCCTTTTGATTTAGCGCGCTCACGTAAGAATCGCCCAAGTTTGAGAGAGTCAAAGTGGTAGCCGTATTCTATGTCGAAGGGAAAATTATGTGAGGGGAGAGGAGCAAGCTTTTTCTTTGCTAAATAACCCGCCAGGAGAAACTTATCGGGCTGAGTTTCAACATCAAGCCCCAGTCTTCTGGTTAAGGCGTTAACGTGAAATGCCCGTTCGCTAAAAATATCTAACTGGCTAATAAAAGGGTGAGAGTAGCTGTGTGAATTATTGCCACTCCATCCCGTGAATTTGATATTGACTTTATACGTGGCTTGGCATTCTTCCATCCAGTCATACTCAGGAATATAAAGAGTCTGAAAGAACCGCTTGAGAGTTGGCGTTGAGCCTTCGCCTACGCCTATAGTGCCAATGTCTTCCGATTCTATGAGTGTGATGGTGACAGCTTGACTAGTCCAGCGATGCGCTAAGAGGTTGGCAGCCATCCAACCTGCTGTGCCGCCCCCAGCAATCACAATGCGGTGTGGTGTTGTCATTAAAGGCTCTGTAATAAACGAAGGGTGAAAATAAAACAATGTCAGAGATGCGCATTACTGCCACACTTTACATGGCAGTAATGCAAGGCACGTATCCACTGTCTAAAGATGCGTGCCATTATTTTCGTACGTTCAACAGGGATGAACCCTTTTAATAGAACGAATAGTTAAGGTTTAACATATAAGAAGGACCAAACTCGCGGCGAAGCGTAACAATGCCCGCATCATCAATGGTTTCTTCTTTCTCATCAGTAAGGTTGACGCCTTGTAACGACACTCTTAGCCCTTCTAAATACTCAATTCCACTATCTGCAAAATCGTAGCTGATTTGAGCATCTACTTGGGTAACGGCGTTACGAGTTGCTGGCTCAATTTTGTTTGAACCACCACGCTGATATGTAAGGAACTCAGAACGATCGGTTGCCGCAACCCTAATCTCGAAGCCGTTCATCTCATAGTACGCTGTAACGCTGTACGTATTGTCTGATTGGCCTGGAATGGCTGTGCCATCTTCAAGCTCTGCATCTAGGATTGTTGCAGAAGCGGCAATACCGAATCCATCCAGAGAGTCAGTAAGCATTCTCAAAGGAACATTGGCCGTTAGCTCAACCCCTTTCATTTCACCTTTTAGGCCATCCTCGAAGAACGAATAGAAGCCTTGGTCTGGTGGTGTAACTAAATCGCCCACTTCGTAAGGCGTGTCTTGCGGGCCGTAGTTACCAGCAACGTCTACGATTCTGTCATGGAATCCAGGAATGAAGTAATTAGCACCGTCATTGGTTGCGTCATTCGTGAAATCAATAAGCTGGTTACCGTCGCGGGTCCAATTAACCAAATCTTTATAGAAAAGCGCAATCGAAACATAGCCTTCTTCATCGAAGTAATTTTCAAATGAAATGTCAAAGTTGTTGGCTTCTAACGGACGAAGCGTTGGGTTACCTGTAAATTTAGACCAAGGGGAGCCAAACTCTCTCACCGCTGCCTCAGAATTTTCTGTGGCAATCAGCTCAATATTTTGATCAAACTTAACAAAGCCTGATGCTTTCATTTGATCGATACGCGCTCGACTAATGGTTTTCGATGCCGCCAAACGCAAGTAGCGATTCTCATTAAGTTCGACACTTACGTTCAGGCTAGGTAGGAAGTGAGAGTAATCATCGCCATCCGTAATAATACAGTCCGCATCAACCACTTGGTTGCCATCGTCGTCACACACGGCAAAGTTCGGGCCTACAATACCAATGAAACCCGTTGAGCTTTGGTCCGTTTGTACATATTGTGCACCCACGTTGCCTTTTACATTGAAACCTTGGACTTCAGTCTCAAAGTCTAGCTGGGCGTATAATGTAGTTACTTCTTCATCAATGGTGTAGGTATCGCCTAAACGATCAGGCTCTAGAAGCCCTGCATCATTGAGCGTATATTCACCATCGTTGTAAGGGGCAAAGCCGTCGTAGGCTACAACGTAACCCATGCCAGCCCAGGTTAAGTCAGCTAAGCCGTTGTACAGATACTGCTCAGGGATCGCTTCAGAAAATGGATAAGATGATGCGGTTGCGAAGAAACCTTTGTTATCTTTTGCTTTGTATCGGTCGCTATAGTTTACGCCGGCCGTAAAAGTGTTAAATATTCCCCAGTCTACATAGCCTATAGCCTCGAAGCGAATTGTGGTCAGTTCTTCTTCAAAATCGGCAAAGTTCAGGAAGCCATCTTGAGCGTTGAAATAGCTGTAGGGTTGGCCATTAGCCTGTAAAGCATCGGTGGTGAACTGATCAGCAATGTTAGCCATACCGCCACCCCAAACTTGAGGGCCAGCCAACTGAAGCAAGTCTGGGTCAGAAAAAGCGTCAAGACCGCTGCTGTCGGTAAAGAAAATACCGTCCGTACTCATTTGGAACTGACGTGAACCCAGCTGCCCCTCACCAAGCGCACCAGACCGAGCTAAACCAGCGTATGATTCACCACGCAAGTCGCGTTTGTTCGATTCACTGTCTGCCACGTCTAGTGTGAGTGACCACTCATCGGTTATGTCGTATTTGATATTTAAACCGAAGGTTTGAAGCTCGCCATCTTTTTGCGCGGGATCTGTACGCAGTACTGGATTCACGTTAACTTGCGTGCCCGAGTTGTTAATGCCTGTACCGCTTACATTTGCCGCAGCGAAGGGTTCGATGAAACCGCGAATCACACCTGAGTCGGAATAATCAATATCTAGCGCATCAAAAACAATGTCTAGTCTATCGGTGGGACGCCATTGAAGAATGGCTGAAATCGTGTCGCGTTCTAGCACGCGGCTAATGGCCTGAGTGTCTAAACCAAATGGAAGCACCTTACCATCGTCATTCTCACCATATCCCCAAACACCGTATTTTCTCTCGTTTCTGGGGGATTCCGTTGATGCAATGGCAAGCGCTAGACCTACCGTGTCATCTGCAAACTTTTCTACGAAGGATAGGGCAAAACGATTGCCGCTATTATCAAACTCGGGGTTATCCGAATCATTGCCACCCAACTCATAAACACCAGTGACGGTAAGCGTTTCTTGAGCTGCGAGCGGGCGTACTGTTTGAAGGTCAACGGTACCGCCAATACCTTGGACAATCAGCGAAGCGTCAGAGGTTTTGTAAATTGTGGCACCTGTCATGATTTCAGCAGGGTATAAGTCGTACTCTACGCCACGGTTATCACCAATGCCGATCAGCTCTCGTCCGTTCAACGAGGTGCCGGTGAAGTCTTCTTTAAAACCACGTACCGAAATACCAGACGTTCTTCCACCCACACGCTCACCTGAAAGACCGGGCAAGCGGGCGAGTGATTCTGCGATTGATGAATCTGGAAGTTTACCGATGTCTTCCGCGGAAATGGCCTCAACGATAGAATCGTTGTCCATTTTAACCGCTTGTGCCCGCATTAAAGAGCCTCGGATACCGGAAACTTGAATAACTTCTACTTTTTCGTCATCAGGTGTGTCTTGTGCTACAACTGTTCCGCTGTTAAGTGCAGCAGCAATCGAAATAGCAATTAAAGCCGGTTTAAACGTACTGGTGTGTTTCATGGGTGATACCTTGCTGAGTGTGTTAAAAAAAGGTTTATTATTTACATCCTCTTAACAGTAGTATCAGTTTTAAAAAGGCGCAAGTGCTTTTCTTAATTGTTTAAGTAAAATGTTTTAAGTAAATCTCTATAGTTATGATGTAAATTAATTTATTTTCAGCCTTAATGCTTTATGTTGATGTTGGAATGTGCTGAACGAGCTTGGCTGACACTGATTAGTCGAAAGTGGAGAAGAGAGCGAGAGAAATTTGATTGTCGTGTTTAACTCCTTTTTGGAAGGAAAGCGGGCAATAAATGTTAGAGCCCGCAACATTTAAAATACTCAGTGACCACTGACCTTTTTATGGGTTACTTAATATTGGGATTCAGTCCCAAACCAGTTCTTTAAAATGCTTTCTACACATTGACTCATAGGTGTCGTTACCGCCAATTTGAACTTGGTCACCATTTTTTACAGCGTTTCCGTTTTCATCTAAGCGGACGACGAAACTTGCTTTTTTACCGCAATGGCAAACAGTTTTTAGTTCGGATAGCTTATCCGCCCAAGCCAGCAAATAGTGACTGCCTTCAAAGGTTTCACCCAAAAAGTCGGTACGTAAGCCATAGGCAAGTACCGGCACATCAAGTTCATCAACTACGTCTACTAGCTGCTTTACTTGTGCTTTCGTTAAGAATTGTGCCTCGTCAATAAATATGCAGTCGGGCTTCAACGCTTCACAGTCTTTGCTTATTGAGGCAAACAAATCATCGCCTTTTGCGTATAGCTTGGCATCTGCTTGTAAGCCGATACGAGACGTGACTTTTCCTACGCCGTATCGATCATCAAGCGCTGCAGTATAAATGACGGAATGCATGCCGCGTTCACGGTAGTTATAAGCCGATTGAAGTAATGAGGTAGACTTCCCTGCATTCATTGCAGAGTAATAAAAATAAAGTTGAGCCATGGTGATTAATAGTTTTCGTTATACCAAGAGATAAGGTCGCTGGCATTCATAGGCTTAGCAAAATAAAAACCTTGCAGGTAATCGGTTCCCAGTGAAGCAAGGTGTTGTTTTTGCTCCTCTGTCTCGATCCCTTCTGCAATAGTTTTACAGCCAAACTCTTTTGCCATTAAAAGTGTTGCTCTTATTATGGTATCACTCTCTTCAGAGCTATTCTGTACAAAAGAGCGGTCAATTTTAATAAAATCGCAGGGCATAGATTGCAGGCGGCTTAACGATGAGTAACCAGTGCCAAAATCATCAATAGAGACCTTAATGCCTCGAGCCACGAGTTCATTGACTTTTACGCTCACCACTTCTTTATTGCTCGCGAAAACACTCTCGGTAATCTCTAGATGTAATCGCTCAGATGAAATCTGGGTAGATTTAAGTGCATTGTCTAGCGTTTTTAAAAAGCTATCATCAAGAAGTTGAGAAACTGAAACGTTAATAGATATTGCAAGGCCTTGTTTAAACTGCCAGTGGGATAGGTCTATGAGTGCGCGATTCAATACCCATGCTCCTATTTCAGGCATGAGCCCGCCGCGCTCGGCTAGGGGAATAAACACAGCAGGTGAAATATGCTCGTCATCTAACTTCCATCTAAGTAAGGCTTCCACAGAAGAGAGAGTATTTGAATTGACGTCGATTATTGGTTGATAAAATACGGTAAACTCGCCATTGTCTATTGCACCGCGAAGTCGCTCGCAAAGTTGCTGTTCTCGCTTTATATCCTTGTGGAGTGCTTCGCTGAAAACGCCTACAGAGCCACGCTGCTGGCGTTTTTGATCGTACATGGTCAAATCCGCCTGCTGAATCAGATCAACAGCCGTTTCGCCATGTTCAGGAAACATAGCGATGCCAATCGTAGCATCAAGGGTGATTTGGTTATCGTTAGCAATTATCGGAATGGTGATGCCGCTGCGCATTGCATGGGCCACCGCTTTAGCCGTGTCGATGTTAGCGTAGGGAATAACTGAGACAAATTCATCGCCGCCCCACCTTCCAAGATGGTTTTCCTCTGTGTAGTTACGTAACCTGTTTGCAATTTCGGCTAGTACAATGTCACCGATCTTATGGCCTAAACTATCGTTTACCTGCTTAAATCCATCTAAGTCGATGAATAAGAGTGCCAATGAGTTATCAAGCGCGCGGGTAGTGTCGAGTAAGTTATTCAGGTATTTTAAAAATCCATTTCGATTGAGTAAATTAGTTAACGGGTCTCTATTGGATAGTCGGTAAAGTTCAGCGGTTCGTCGTTCAACTTCGGCTTCAAGATTTGCATTTGACGCGTCAAGTTTTTCGTTAGACGCTACAAGCAGTTGATTTACTTTTTCTGTTTCACTACGTTCAACCTTCATTTGTTCCACTAAGCTATTGTTTTTTGCTTTAAGGTGAAGCGTACTTATAAAAAAACTGTTGTAACGAAACGCACTCATAAAGATACCAAACCAAAAAACTAGGCCCAGAATACCTAAAATAAAAAAATCGCCTTGCTCGTCGAATATTGCGCACAATGACATGGGCACTAAAAGCAGGGCAAGATCATGAACATAAATCGTTC
>NZ_CACSIH010000206.1:0-790 GCF_902705805.1 Alteromonas alvinellae
GTATAGCAACAATTTAGCAGAACATAGCCTATCAATTTTAAGACGGCGAGGCTGGCCCAACAGGTACACTACCATCTTACCTAGATCTTCATTTTGAATCAGGTTAATGAGTACGTGTCTGTCATAATTTAAACCTATAGCAAAAAAGCAAGACTAACCTAGCTTTCAACTGCCTTGAACAAACATACGTATTCAGCTTCCAAAAAACATTTTTGTAAAAAAGTTGTATTTTGGTTAAAAAACAAACTAAAAACTAGTAGACATTACTCACAATAACCTGTACCTTTCGCATCGCTCTAGATATGTTATTTGCTTTACCTATTACTGCGCTGTACCTCTTTTTTAAATCTTTCAAATTGAAGTTTTATATAGATATACAACTGCTTTACTAGCTTGGAGATGTCTATAGCTATTCGGTGGCTTCCACCATTACATCAATTTTTTTAAAAGGTTTTTATTATGTCTAATTCTGTAAACGGTACAGTTAAGTGGTTCAACGAAGAAAAAGGTTTTGGTTTTATCACTCCTGAAGCTGGCGGCAAAGACGTATTCGTACATTTCCGTTCAATTGCTTCTGACGGTTTCAAAACGTTGAAAGAAGGCCAAGAAGTTAGCTTCGAAGTTGAACAAGGCCAAAAAGGTCCACAAGCTGCTAACGTAGTAGTTCGATAAGACCTCTAAGCTTATCAAAGGTCATTTCTCTTTTCTGAAGTGACCTCATAAAATATGGGCTCTTTCTGAAACTTAGTGTTCACGCAAGAGCGGCGTTTTTCAAGGTAGTTGTCGCCTG
>NZ_CACSIH010000207.1:0-11391 GCF_902705805.1 Alteromonas alvinellae
GACCGATCGGATTCACCGAAATACGCAGCTGTGTGAAAAAAGATATTTGTACTGCTTCTATGCATTAAATTTGACGGTCCCTATTGGTAAGAATCAAATTGCTGGCAACGCTCTATCGAGAGTCGCGCTTCATAGATGCTGCAAAAAACAAACCGCACACATTGGTAAAGTGCTACTTACACGTTAGATTACCGTCAGACAAGCTGAACAGCTGTAAGACGTTTCCTAACGTGGTAAGAGGTAAATGAACTATCCATCTCTCGACTAAAGTATAGTCGGTAATTGCTTTACTGCCTGTGTAAATAGGGAGGTATTTAGTAAGTCTTTGGCGACAAAGCCAATTCATTTTATTGACAACACTCTGCTGTCGCGAGTTTCGCAACAAGCAGAGTGTCAAATACGAAAGTAATTAGTTGGCTAACAGCCATAGCTGCTGATAGGGGGCGAGTAATAAAGGTGCAGCTTCCATAGACACAGCTTCACCTGACAGCAAGTCTGTGGTCGATGTGCAGTTTAGTGTCGCCAAAAGGGAACGCTGAAGCTGTTGCTTATGTTCACTAAAATTACAGACAACGAGGAGTTTTTCACCTCCATCATTCTCGCGCATAAAAACAAAACAATGCTGATTGTCAGCATCTAATATATGTGTTTGAGCATGGCCAAAAACCGAATACTGTTTTCTCGTTTCGATCATTTTTTGCAAGCCTTTAAATACGCGAAGGCTAGCGACTTCCGCTTTACTAGACGGTGCCGTTTGGCCTAGAGCCAATGCTGTATCTTCTTCATTGACTGCGATGCGATTAACCCATCTGTCGTCATGTTTTTTACTTTCGTCTTGACGGTAGCTGTAGTCGTTTAGCTTCCCAATTTCATCGCTGGAATAAAGTAAAGGAATACCGCCGATACTGAAAGTTACTCCATATAACAACAACATGCGTTTAACGGCTTCGTCGATACCTTGTGCATCATCGTTCTTGAGTGCCCCTTCTAAGCCGCATAACGATGCCAGTGAACCACATACGCGGCAATCGCCATTGCTTGGATTTTCTGCAAATGGCACGCCGTTAGCAAAACTTCCCTCAAAGCGACCAGTATAAAATTGGTTGAGGAAATAGCGGTGATCGAAGGGGTTTATACCCAATTGACTAGCGACAGCATCATCGAACGTCCAGCCTATGTCGTCGTGACAGCGCACGTAGTTAACCCAGGTACACTCGTTTGAAATAGCAAAACTCTTTTTCAAAGAGTGTGTAAGCAAGCGCGTTTTACGTGTAGCTAGAGAGTTCCAAAGTAATGCCATTAACAACGGGTTGTAAGACAGTTGGCATTCCTCTTTATCGATATA
Organism: Alteromonas alvinellae; assembly: GCF_902705805.1. NCBI lineage: Bacteria > Pseudomonadati > Pseudomonadota > Gammaproteobacteria > Alteromonadales > Alteromonadaceae > Alteromonas > Alteromonas alvinellae. The sequence continues at coordinate 1,346 of NZ_CACSIH010000207.1, forward strand.
CTTCAGCACCTCATCTGGGTGGACAATCGCTTCTGACTTAAATACCACTGCTGGCGCAACTATTTGTAAACAGCAATTAAACGCTTGAATAAGAACGTGTGCTTTCTCCTGATTTTCGCAGTTAGTCCCCACTTCTTTCCAAATAAACGCTAGTGCGTCTAAGCGCAACGCTGCGCTACCAATGTTAGCTAGAAATAGCATTTCAGAGGTAATGGCATTAAAAACTTCAGGGTTGCTGTAGTTTAGGTCCCATTGAAAACTATTAAACGTCGTCCATACCCATTTTTCAATCTGCTCGTTAAAGGTAAAGCTGCCTCTTCTAACTTGAGGAAAAATCTCTCTTAACGTTTCTTCATACTGATCGGGGATGGTTCTATCATCAAACAAGTAATAATAATTTTGATACCGCTTGTCGCCATCTAATGCTGCTTTTGCCCACGTATGCTCGTCTGAGGTGTGATTAAACACAAAGTCGAGTACTAGGTTAATCCCTTCCTTTTGAAGTGAAGATGCGAGTTTCTCTAAATCTTTTACGGTACCCAAGACGGGGTTTACTTTACGATAGTTAGAGACCGCATAACCGCCATCACTATCTCCTTGTGGTGCGTCGTATAGTGGCATTAGATGTACATAGGTGACACCAAGCGCTTTTAAATATGGAATTTTATCGTGTAAGTCATTTAGCGTTGGCCCCATTAAATCTACATAGAAGGCCATGCCAACCTGTTGTTCATCGCGATACCACAACGGCGACTTTAACCTTTCATTATCAATCTTTTTAAGGGCTGGCTTACGACTTTTTAACCCATCTCTTAATATTTCAATAAGTTTTTGTAAATGAAAATAGCAGTCATACTGATGTCCATAGACGTACGTGTAGTGTTCAAAAAGGCGAGGGAAATGTACCTTTAATCGCTGGGTAAACGTCTTCGCATCTTTCTTTGTAAGGCCAGATAAATCGGTGGATGCCAAGATGCGCTCTAAACATATACTACTATCGGCAGCATAGCTCATAGAAAACTCCATAGTATGACGCGGTTGAAAGGCCGGCGAACCTATCCTAATTGACGGGTTTACAGGCTTTTTAAATTCTGTTAACTTTTATCTTAAACGATTAAGCTGGTTTTTCCAAACTGGATGTTAAATTAGTTATCAATTTTATTACATCGTAAATTTCATTTACTAAGTATGTGGAATAAATAAGTGCTTCAGACGCCTTATGTCTGTCAAAACTGACATGTTTTTTATAAGTGCAGCCGGATATTAGTTATCCGTCATGCCATTTTTGCGAGACCGACTATGCCTAACCAAGACCGTAGTAGCAGAATTATCCGCTGGTTAACCTATCTAATGTTCATGATGTTTGCGATGACATCGGATTCAGTAGGCGAGATAATCAAAGAAGTGAAAGTGGCGTTTTCCGTTACTAATGCGCAAGCAAGTTTAATGCATTCTTTGCCCATGCTCGGTATTGCACTATCAGGCTTATTCTTGGGGTTTCTTGCCGATAAGCTAGGCCGTAAGCCAACCATTATCATCGGGTTAGCCTTATTTGGGTTAGCTTGTTACAGCTTCCTTATTGCTAACGACTTTATGCTGATCGTAAGTTTGATGAGCCTTTCAGGGGTGGCCGTTGGTATTTTCAAAACTGGTGCACTGGCTCTTATTGGTGACATTTCAACTTCAACAAAACAACATACTGCAACGATGAACGGTGCTGAAGCCTTCTTTGGGGTTGGCGCAATCATCGGCCCTTTGATTGTAGCCTACCTTATCCATCAGGGGGTTGCATGGCAGTGGCTTTACGTTATTGCTGGTGGCGTTTGTACTGTTCTTATTGTCGGGGCTCTACTGGTTAAGTATCCGGCCTATTCTCGTGACACGTCTTCTGGCGAAAACAAAGTTTCCATTGCGCAAAGCTTAAAACTGGTCAAAAACCCTTACGCGTTAGGCTTTTCAATTGGCGCATTTTTATATGTTGCGGCAGAGAGTGCTATCTACGTGTGGATGCCCAGCTACCTAGTTTGCGACGCAACTACGCTTAAAGCGACGTACGACTGTTACAGTGAGGGTTTCTCTCAAACTTTGGCTATTTATTCAGTAACCGCATTTTTTATTTTGCGTGCCGCAGGCCGCTTCTTGGGAATTTGGATGATGTCTCGCTTCAATTGGGCGCTGGTGTTGATGCTGTTTACAGGGGCTATAGTTCTATGCTTCGGCTTGGGATTATGGGGCGGAAAGCAGCTCGCGCTTTATTTGTTCCCACTCACAGGTATTTTCATGTCGGTCATTTATCCTACGTTTAATTCAAAGGGTATAAGCTGCTTCCCTAAGCACCAGCACGGCAGTGTGGCAGGCGTTATTTTGTTCTTTACCGCTGCGGGTGCCGCCGCTGGCCCTTTTATTATGGGCCTTGTGAGCGATGCAAACGGAGGTGATGCAAAATACGGTTTCATGGTCGCCACTGGTTTTGCCGCTTTGCTGTTTATCGGCTTAGTTTATAACTTCGTGAAGAACCCCACCAAAGACCGTTTAGCTGAAATTGAAGCAAGCGAGTACGCTAGCTAAGTGAAAAGCACCGCTAAGTTAGTCGCTCGCGGTGTCAGTGAATCTTAACGTGCCGGACTTATGTTCGGCACTGGTTTTTCATAACATTGTTGTTTAAGCTTCCCTACATTCCCTCATTTATCAATCTGTATTAACGTCCCATGGATGAATTAAAACAAGCCCAAGCCCTTTACGACACACTGGTTGAGTTTGCGGTCACCTATAGCTTTCAAATTGTAGGTGCCATTATCATTTTCTTACTTGGCTGGTGGGTGGCCAATAAAATAGGCCATGTTGTTGAAAACCTCATGGTGAGCAAGAAGATTGATGTTACGCTTAGTCGGTTTACCGGTGGTATATGCAAGCTGGTGGTGCTTGGTATAGTCATCATCATCGCTCTTGGTAACGTCGGTATCAGTGTAACACCACTAATTGCGGCACTTGGTGCTGTAGGTCTAGGTGCCGGTCTTGCTATTCAGGGTATGCTGGCAAACTATGCCGCTGGTTTTACCATAATCATTACCCGTCCTTTCGTTGTCGGAGACACTATTCGTGTTCGTGGCGTCGCAGGTGTTGTTGATCAAGTCATGCTGCCTTATACCATTCTCATCGATGAAGATAATGTGCATATTCAAATTCCCAACAAGCTTATTGTTGGGGAAATCTTGCACAACTCTGCCGAGAATATGCTTATTGAGCTAGAAATTGGCGTTGCTTACTCGAGCAACGTAAACAATGTCATAGAGGTTATTCGACACGCGGTCGAGACAGTTGATGGGGTTAGTAAAGAGAAGTCACCGGCTATTGGTGTCGATAATTTCGGTGACAGCAGTATAAATTTTGGTATTCGGGTTTGGGCACCAGCGGTAAGGCATTTCGAAGTGCGTTATGCGCTAAACCAAGCTATTTTTAATGCCCTTCAGCAGAATAATATTGATATTCCGTTCCCGCAGAGGGAAGTTCGAATGCTGGAGTAGGGCTGTCATTAGCGCCTGTTTCATAATTTGTTATTGAATAACTGCCGAATAGCCACTCAGCCATTCGGCATTTTTTTACAGTTCGTAAAGTTCTAGCGGTAACCCATCCGGATCTTGGAAAAATGTAAAGCGCTTGCCGGTGTATTCGTCAGTTCTTACTGGCTCGCATTCCACCCTTTTATTGGTCAGGTGATTAATCACCTCATCCAAATTGTCGACTTTGAACGCTAAGTGTCTAAGCCCTTGGGCCTCTGGACGTGACGGCCTTTGAGGCGCCCCTGGAAACGAAAATAACTCAATTTGACTTCCGTCAGGCAGGCCAAGATCGCATTTATATGAATCCCGGGCTTCGCGGTAGTTTTCATCGATGATCGAAAACCCTAACACATCTTTGTAAAACGCTTTTGAACGTGGGTAGTCGCTACAAATAATAGCAACATGATGAAAGCCTTTTAACATGCTATTTCCTTATTAAGACTTATGGCATCTCTTGGCCGCGAGCGACTTCAAATAACTTGTACCAGTGTTCGCGAGACAAATGAACGTCCATCGCTTTTTGGCTAGATTTGATACGTTCTACATTAGTGCTGCCTAGCACAGGCGCGATATTAGCTGGATGTCGCATCAGCCATGCTAAAACAATCGCTTCAGGTGTTGTTTGATACTCGCTTGCAAGCTTTGCTACCAATTCTGCTGTAGCTAGGTCAACACTGCTCTCGGTCTTAGCGCCCGTATACTTCCCTTGAGCTAGACTTCCCCACGCCTGAAGTTGAACATTATTCATCATGCAGTATTCAAGTGTGCCAGGGGCATAACCTATATTGCGATTAGCCGCGCTGTTGCTGGTTATTCCGTCTTCCAACCAGTCCCTAAAACCAAGGCTCATCTCAAGTTGGTTAGCTACAATAGGAGTTGAGAGCGCTGATTGAAGGTAGTTTATTTGGTGGCCATGCATGTTAGACACACCTACGTGTTTAATCTTCCCCTGTTGCTGCAGAAGTAACAAAGTGCCTGCCACTTCTTCTAGCTCCATCAGTGGGTCAGGGCGATGGAGCAGCAATATGTCAAGTTGCTCAATACCTAAACGCGAGAGAATGCCTTCAACAGACGTGTGGATATGATTTGCTGAAAAATCATAGCGCTTTGGTCCTAAATCATCTTCAAAGCGTATTGCACATTTAGATTGAATAATCATTTTGTCTTTGAGTTCTGGCGCTTGCTTAAGGGCTTCACCAAAGACGGTTTCGGCTTTGCCGAACGTATAGATGTCAGCATGATCGAAAACGTTAATGTCTAAGTCTAATACTGCGTCGATGATTGTTCTTGCCTGGGTTATATCGGCTTTGGTGGCAGGGTCATTATTCCAACCTCCACCTAAGCCCATACATCCATAAACTAGGCGGCTTGCATGTGGAAAGTGTGCGTTCATTTAGATATCTCCCTGTGAAAATGGTGAGTGGACAAAGTACCTTTGCACTCAATAAAAACGTTGGAGCTTTTTATAATCATTAAGGCGGCACTGTAATACAGCCTCGACAATTATAAAAGCGCGATTAGGCGAGAACATTCTGGCTATCGACGATTAGCGCTTCAGAACACTTATGGTGCGGCAGAAGCAATAAAGATCACAAAAAACAGTGTTGGTATTATCCGCTTTAAAAGAGGCCCAAGCACTTGAAAGTATCGTCAAAAAACGAGGATTTATGTTTAAAAAATGGGGTTTAGTCGCAATAGTGGGCATATTGTTCGTTGGCTTATTTGGTTGTACCGGTACGCCGGATAACGTCGAACCAGTTGAAGGGTTTGAGCTTCCTAGGTATTTAGGCAAGTGGTACGAAATCGCGCGCTTTGACCATAGCTTCGAAGAAGGGTTAACTGAAGTTACGGCAACTTACAGTATGCGCGATGATGGTGGCGTGAAAGTTATTAATCGCGGTTATTCAAAAGAAGAAGGTACTTGGGATGAAGCCGAAGGCAAAGCGTATTTCGTAGAGTCTGAAACCACTGGGCATTTAAAAGTATCCTTCTTCGGCCCGTTTTATGCCAGCTATGTCATTATTGAGCTAGATAAAAAAGGTTATCAATATGCTTTGATAACAGGTCCAGATAAAGACTACCTTTGGATTTTAGCGCGCTCACCTTCTATTTCAGATGAGGTCCGCGTCCGCTTGCTAGAAAAGGCAGAGGTCGCTGGGTACGACGTTAGCAAGCTCATTTGGGTTGAGCACGGAAAAGTGAATTCATAGGTACTATCAAGCGAGTTGTTCTGCGCGCAAATTGGGATTTGTGCTATTATTGCGCGCAAATCCCCCTTTGTTTGAATAAGTACCAAGAGAGATAAGGCATGCAAACGCTCACCATTACTACGCCAGACGATTGGCATCTTCACTTTCGCGATAACGAAATGCTAGCAGAAACAGTGCCTGCAACAGCACGTTGTTTCCAGCGCGCGATTGTTATGCCAAACCTTGTACCGCCAGTGGTTAATGCTGAAATGGCAGTGGCGTATAAAGGGCGAATTGAGGCTGCAAGACCAAATGGCAGTAGCTTTGAGCCTTTAATGACTTTATTCCTTACTAACCAAACAACTCCCCAAGATATTGTCGATGCAAAAAAAGCTGGGGTAACCGCATGTAAGCTTTATCCTGCTGGAGCTACCACTAACTCAGATGCCGCAGTGAAAGGCATTCAGGCTTTGTACCCGGTATTTCAAGCCATGCAAGAGCAAGGTTTGTTACTGTTGATACATGGTGAAGTGACCGAGCATCACATTGATATTTTTGATCGTGAAAAAGTATTTATTGATACCCATTTAGGCCCTATCGTTGACGCATTTCCTAGGCTGAAAGTGGTGTTCGAGCACATTACTACAGCAGATGCCGCAAGCTTCGTAGCGGGCGCCAGCGAGTTTGTAGGCGCCACTATTACGCCTCAGCATTTATTGCTTAACCGTAACGATTTACTGGTTGGTGGGGTACGCCCTCACAACTATTGCTTGCCAGTACTTAAACGCAACACACATCAAAAAGCGTTGCGCGACATGGTGGCAAGTGGCAACAATAAATTCTTTTTAGGTACTGATTCTGCACCTCATGCTAAGCATAAAAAAGAGAATGCGTGCGGCTGTGCGGGTTGCTACAGTGCATGGTCTGCAATAGAGCTTTATGCAGAAGTGTTTGAGCAGCTAGACGCAATAGACAAGCTTGAAGGCTTTGCTAGCCATTACGGTGCAGATTTTTATGGTTTAGCTCGAAATACGACTAAAATGACACTGGTGAAAGAGTCATGGACGGTGCCAGAACAAGTAACCCTGGCTGATGGCACCGATATGGTTCCATTTTTTGCGGGGCAAACGTTGCAGTGGAAATTAGAAAAGGCATTTCAAGCTTAGCAATATATATTAGTGTCTGTTTATGTGCCCTATGGAGCTTTTCTATGAGGGCACAAACACTCTCTTACTCTCACGCTAAAGATTTACCCAGCGCCATCACCCCCTCCGACCAGCAGAGTATTCAATCTTACTCATTGACAGTGTTTGAAAACGCTTTGTCAAAGAGTGGTATTGATTTAAGGCCAGCTGATAAAGCAACAACTAGCGGATCCCAAATTCATTTCAACGTCATAAGAAATGAAGATAACGAAAACTATTACTACTGGATAACGCCGTTATTTGCCTTTAAATGTGGAGGCGATGTCCGTTGTACGCCGAATGCAGGCAGTCTGGAAATCACTATAGCAGTGAGCTACATTGCACTTGCAAAAGCTAAAAGTACTGCTGAAACTGCAGAGCGCCTGAGTGATCTAGTGAGCCAATACAAGCACTCAAAAACGTTTACTTTGCATGCTAAAACGATGTTAAGTGAATTGAAGCTATCTTTTCCAGCTACCGTACTTGCTTTTGGCACTTTAAGCCTAGTGGGCGAACTGCATACAAATACCGACAACCTTTGGGTTATCGCTGACGTGGTGCCTTTGTTTTCTGAAGTTGGAGAGCGAGGACAAATCGAAGGTATTGCTGCTGATTTGGTTAGCGATATTTTGGATGAGATGGCATTTGACCAGACTATTCTCTCTGCGCCGTGGGCAAGAATAGCAAAGGAAGCCATGACCAAGTCTAACGTTCTGGTATTTTCGGTAATTCGAACTGATGAAAGAGAAAACGTGTTCCACTGGGTAACGCCGGTTTCAAGAAATCTTCACGGTCTGTACGAAATTGATAAACCCTACTTTCCTTTCTTTGAGGATGTTCCGAAAACCTACCGGGTAGGTACCTTGTTGGAAGACTATCGTTATCAAATCGCAATAGAACATGGTTTCAAAGTGAAAGCTTATGATTCATGGCAGGCGTTAGTTGACGCACTTATCAATAATGATGTTGATGCTATTTTCGGCTCCCAGGGCGCAATTGATTTTGGATGTAACCCAAATCAATTTAAATGTGAGACAATAACCCTTACTAGTAAGTACGACATTTCAACGGCCTACCTAGCACTGTCAAAAAAAGACACCTGTGTTTTGGTTTTAGAAAAGCTAAAGTTAGCGGCGGCCGGCGTGAAAATGAGCGACAAGTTTAATGAGCAGCTTTCTTCGTGGAGTGACATGGTGTCGCAAGAATATGGCATAGCTCATCATACCGAACACGGTGTAGTGCATCTTTGGAACCCAAATTAATGACAGTTGAAACCGTTAAGCATTTAGATATAAACCCAGCCATCGTAAAGGCGCTAGACTCACAGGGCATTTACCAACTCTCCCCTATACAGGCACAATCGCTCCCTGAAGCGTTGCAGGGAAAAGATGTAATAGGCCAAGCGCAAACTGGCAGCGGCAAGACTCTATGCTTTGTAATTCCTGCCTTGCAGCACGTAGAAGTGAATGATTTTACCACACAGGCCATCATTCTTTGTCCTACCAGAGAGCTTGCTGATCAAGTGGCGCAGCAGTGCCGTTCGGCGGCTAAAAACATTGGCAATATCAAAGTAACAACCTTATGCGGCGGCCAGCCTATGGGGCCGCAAATTCAGTCGCTGAAACACAGTCCTCACATTATCGTGGGCACGCCAGGTCGCGTAATGGACCACGTGGAAAAGCGTCGCATTGACTTAAATAATGTAAAATTACGAGTTCTCGATGAAGCCGATCGCATGTTAGACATGGGCTTTGAAGACGATTTACGCATTGTTTTCGGTCAAACGCCGAAACAAGTGCAGACCCTATTGTTTTCTGCAACCTTTACAGAACAAATTGAGCGTGTAGCTAAGCAGTACCTGCACAACCCGGTAACCTGTAAAGTTGAGTCTCAAGACAGTAAACCCGCCATAACGCAGCTGGGTTACAATGTGCTCCCGCACACACGCACCCAAGCGCTTAAAGCGGTACTTACTCACTACCAACCTAAAAACGCCATAGTATTTTGTAACCGCAAGGTTCAGGTAAATGAAGTGGTTGAGGAGCTTATCGAGGATGGCTTTAGCGCAGCTGGGCTTCAGGGGGACTTGGAACAGCATCAACGCACATCGGTGCTAATGCAGTTCGCCAGCGATGCGCTACAAGTACTTGTTGCCACCGATGTAGCTGCGCGAGGGCTGGATATTGATGATGTTGCCTGCGTAATTAATTACACGGTAAGTGAAGAGCCGGAAACTCATATTCACCGCATTGGCCGAACGGCACGTGCGGGTGCTAAGGGTATGGCAGTGACGCTAGTGAGCGATGACGAAGAGCACTTTTTGCGAAAAATAGAAGTATTGCAAGAAAGCGATATTCCACTTAAAGGTGCGCAAAGCCTGCGTTTTCACAAAAACAAAATTACTCAGCCTGAATTTACCTGTATTTCACTAAGTGCGGGTAAAAAGGAAAAGCTTCGCCCAGGCGATCTGGTGGGGGCACTTACCAAAGATGCGGGTATTCCTGGCGACGACTTAGGTAAAATTAAAGTTCAGAACAGCATGAGTTTTGTCGCAGTAAAAACGCGAAGCGTGAAAAAAGCCATGGCACACTTTAGAGAAGGAAAGATTAAAGGAAAGCGTATTAGAGCCCGAAAGCTTTAATATGCGCTCTTAGTCTAAGTACTGACGTTATTCGATGGAAGGTTGAGTGTGGTCGCAGAAACTGACTTAAGCGTGTTACTGAAAAATCTGAATCCTGTGGCGAGTAGTGAAGATTACGTTTTCACTACCTTGCCTGCTGACAGATTAACTAGTGCGTTAATTTCAGTAGCTAAGGGGATGTTTCATGAACGCGAGGGCACCACGCTTATTCTTCCGGTAGCCGCTGCCGAGACAGCTAATTTGCCATTTGAAGGTTATTACCGCTGTATAACCTGTGAAGTGCATTCTAGTCTGGAAGCGGTAGGCATGACTGCAGCTATGTCCACTGCGCTGGGTAAGGCAGGAATTAGCGCTAACGTGGTGGCCGCTTATTATCACGACCATATTTTCGTGCCAGCTGAAAAAGTTGATGTGGCGATAGACGTTTTAATTTCGTTGTCTATCTAGGGTCTGTTGATCTTTGCTGTACATA
>NZ_CACSIH010000208.1:0-368 GCF_902705805.1 Alteromonas alvinellae
CTAGTTGATTACGGCTTTAATATTTAAAGGCCCTACGCACTTTTTTGTGTTGATCTGCGTCAAAGTAAGAATAACGGAATACCGCTACTATTTCCTTACTCACTGATGGAGTTTATTTGTGTCAGGCATTTATAAATGGTTTAAATTAGTACTAATAGCTGCGCTGCTTTCACAGCATGGCTTTGCTATGACGAACCCAATTATATGTGATGGTCACGACACATCAGAATCTCATATATCCTCAAATGATTCCTTATCAAACGTAGAACATACTAATTTAAATAATCACACACTTCATTCAGAAAAAGAACCAAGATGCACAGCACTGCGAAGGAAATGATCAATCGATATGCGCGTGCTGTATAGGT
>NZ_CACSIH010000209.1:0-428 GCF_902705805.1 Alteromonas alvinellae
CACATTGTTGCGGGTTTTTTTATGGGCTAAATTTACGCGCTTTAGTATATGGCTATAGCCAAGAGTGAAACCTACGCAAAACGATATTGTTCAAAGCTAAACGAACATTATCATTTTGGCATCATGAACTGTCTACGTGCATAGAATACCTAATGAGAATTTTTGAGTGAGAACTTCAATCGCTTTTAAAAAACTTCGTTTTAAGTTTTACGTGCATTTATAGTAGGTTAACGCTAATAGTGTTTTTAAATAATGAGAACGCAGGTCATTTTCTACCAAGATGGTTATTATTCTTGCGAAAAGGTGAATATTTCACCAGTTGATTGATTTAATTGAAATTAGTGCTTTACAGCGTCACGTAAATCATTAAGATAAGCGTCACTTCAGGAGAGTTGGCAGAGCCCGGTTTAATGCACCTGACTTGAAAT
>NZ_CACSIH010000210.1:0-393 GCF_902705805.1 Alteromonas alvinellae
GCGCCCCAAAGCTTAGTGTTAGGTACCGGTATGAACATGCACAACACATCTGTAATTTTAAGCATTCTTGTGTTTTGTGTGGCATTTCCAATCTCGTTTGTTTGTTTATTCAGAGGCATCTATTACCTTCTATTGGCCTCGAAAAACCAAAAAGATGGCGCGTCCGAAAATAGGTTTATCAAATTCAACTTATTAAACTCTTTAGTCATTCAAGGGGCGCTTACTGATTCTGGCAATCAACATAAGAAAAAAGGTATAAAGAACCTATCCGTTTTCATTTGTTTGTCTTTGCTGGTATTTGGTATGTTTAGCCTTTCTTCGAGTGGCAACGTTACCTAACAAAACACTAAAGGCGCTCGCGCTGCTCGCTGGGACGCTAACACATGGGCTGCG